>CAMDBK010000006.1 GCA_945889235.1 Chitinophaga pinensis | reverse complement strand
AAGATACGCATACCGAACCGGGCAGCATTATTTCAAATCTGGTGGATTATCAGACTGTAAACATTACTGTTGTTGGTCCTTCGCCAAAAAATCCGACTGCTGTTCCTTTTGGCAATACCATTCATGTAGGTTGGGATGCAAGTGTGTGTACCGAGGCTATCGGCTACAAAATTTATCGCAGAAACGGCTACTACGGTTTTATTCCTGACCATTGCGAAACGGGGGTTCCGGCTTACACAGGTTATTCCTACATCGGCAGTATTTCAGGATTAAATACCGTTACTTACATTGACAACAACAACGGTGCAGGTTTGGTACACGGAGTTGAATATTGCTACATGATTGTAGCGTATTATCCTGACGGTGCGTTGAGTTATGCTTCACTTGAAGTATGTACTGACCTTGTAAAAGATATTCCGGTTATCACCAATGTTTCCATCATTACAACAAATGTTACAACGGGTTCTGACTCGGTGGTGTGGAGTAAACCAACCGAACTGGATACAGTTCAAATTCCCGGTCCTTATGAATACCGTGTTTACCGCTCCGCTGATTTTACAGGAAGCAATTTTACATTGGCTGCAACACTTAACAGTTTGAATGATACTGTGTATGTTGACAATGCTATCAACACCACCGATAATCCACTTTCTTACAAAATAGAATTGTACAGTGTTCCGTTGGATTTGATTGTTGGCTCTACGCAGGCTTCTTCTGTTTTTCTTTCCATTGCAGGAACGGATAACCAGTTAATTCTTTCATGGAATGAAGTTGTTCCCTGGACAAATTACCGCTACGATATTTACAAATTTATCGGAACTGATTTTGTTTTTCTTGACTCAACCTATTCACAAACTTATACCGATACCGGCCTTGTAAACGGAACATCATATTGCTACAAAGTGCGCAGTGTTGGTTCTTACTTCTCAGATGGAATATCAGAACCGCTCTTTAATTTCTCGCAGGAAAAATGCGGTGTGCCTGTTGACTCAACTCCGCCATGTCCTCCGGCCCTTACTGTAATTCCCGACTGCGATAATTTCCAGAACCAGTTAGACTGGGTTTATCTTGATCCGGGATGTTCTGATGATGTGGTTGAATACCGTATTTACTACACACCTTTTATAGACAGCGCATTTCAATTTCTGGTTAGCATTACCGACCCTTCTGTAATGGAATTTTTACACGACAGCATTACTTCCATTGCTGGTTGTTA
Source organism: Chitinophaga pinensis (assembly GCA_945889235.1). GTDB lineage: Bacteria > Bacteroidota > Bacteroidia > SXHM01 > SXHM01 > SXHM01. Next base: position 29,031 of record CAMDBK010000006.1, on the reverse strand, counting down.
TGCCATTACAGCAGTTGATTCGGTGGGCAACGAAAGTGCCATCATGGATTCGGTTTGTGTTGATAATTGTCCTGTTTATGAACTGCCGAACATTTTTACTCCGGGCACCGATAACTTCAATGATTTCTTTATTCCCTTCCCTTACCGCTATATCCAAAGCATTAATCTTACTATTTATAACCGCTGGGGCGGAATTGTTTTTGAAAGTACCGACCCTGCCATAAACTGGGATGGAAAAAATAAGGATAGCAAACTGATGTGTAGTGACGGAGTTTACTTTTATGTATGCGATGTTCACGAAATTCACCTCAGCGGAATTGAAACCCGTAAACTAAAAGGTTTTGTAAATCTGATACAAGGACCGGGAAGCAGTCACTAAATGTTCACAGGAATAATTGAAAGTTTAGGAACAGTTGCAGCCATTGAAAAGCAAGGCAGCAATGTGCATTTTACTATCACTGCTTCATTTGCAAACGAATTGAAAGTTGACCAGAGCGTAGCGCACAACGGAGTTTGTTTAACCGTTACCGAAGTAGTTGACACTACCCAATACAAAGTAACTGCCATTAACGAAACGCTGCAAAAAACAAATCTGGGTGATTGGAAAACCGGTGATGCCATTAACTTAGAGCGCTGCGTTAAAGCCGGCAGCTTTTTGGACGGGCACATTGTGCAGGGACATGTTGACCAAACCGCCACCTGCATTGCCAAAGAAAACAAAGACGGAAGCTGGCTCTTTCGTTTTAACTATGCTGCAAACGAACAAAACCTGATTGTAAAAAAAGGTTCTATCTGCATCAACGGAGTAAGTCTTACCGTTGTGGATGACTTGCCCGGTGAATTTTCAGTAGCTATAATTCCTTACACCTTTGAGCACACCAATTTCAAAACGTTGCAAGCCGGCATGAAGGTAAACCTTGAGTTCGACATCATCGGCAAGTATGTAGCGAAGATGATGGGTAGTTTGTAGTCACCCTGAACTTGTTTCAGGGTCTCAGATGCTGAAACAAGTTCAGCATGACGAATCTGCTAAAAATTAAACACCCTTGAGATATTGAACCCCCATTTAAAACCACCTAAGTTCCAGGTATCGGGTGAGTTTACGAGAAAATCATTTTCAATAATTCCTACCGCGTTGCTGAAGTTCATGTGAAAAACGTGACCACCTGTTTCAATTTCGTAACCGATGCTGAATGGCTGATAATAGGGACGCCTTGGATTATTCATATATTTCCAATTGAAAAAGTCTCCTCTATATTTTGAGAACGTATAAAAATACTCGGCAAGAATAGAAGAGCGCTTTGTTAGTTTTATTCTTAGGGCAGCACCAAGCGCAAATAGTCCGTTGGTTTCTGAAGCACCGTTGTTAGGATTTACATACGTTTTCACATAATTGCGGTGTACATAGGTTGGCAACAATTCCAGCGAGCCGATGTTCCCGAATTTACGGGCGATAATAACCTGTGCGGTATAAGATAAACGGTGCAGGTTATTGTTTTTATGCGTTGGCACATCGGCATAAAACAATTCACGTTTAATGGGACTGATGGCAGCATTCACATAAACCGCCATTGAAAACGGAACTTTGTTATTGGTTGTTTGCGTCATAAAACGCCATTTAGTAAACGCATCAATATGACCCATGGTTTTGCTGCGGCCAACACCAACCATCCAGTTGTTAAGTATTCCGTATTCAAGAGCTATGCGCACGTTGGCAATTTTATCCATACCGTAAAAAGCATGAAAACCTCCGCCACTTGCTGCGCCTATATTTCCAAAACGGTGGGTAATTCGGAAGTCCAGTGATTTTTTTGCAACCGTTTCGGTTGACTGCGCATTGATAACGCGTGTGGTTTTAAAGGTTGCTGTAACAGGTTCGTTCTTTGGGTTTTCTGAATTTTTGTCCATCAAATCCATCATATTGTCCTGCGCATAGCAATTGATAATTGATAGTTGACAATTGATAATTAAAACAAGAGCAAGTAATTTTTTTATCATGGCTTATGGCTTTACGTAGGGCTTGTAAGTGGCATTAACGGTAACCTTCACTTCTTTGCCTATGTTTTGAATTTTGTCGCTGGGTATTTTTATTTTATGGTCGGCAACCAATACCATAAACTCTGATTTTATACTTACCTTATTATCCTTTACTGTAATTACTCCTTCAAACGTGCGGGGCAGTTCCACCGCATGAATCCTGAGTGTTCCGGTGCAGGTAACTTTGTATTCGCCATCGGTTTTGTAATCTACCTTCTCGTTTATTTTTCCTTTCAGCGTAGCGGTTTCGTAGCCTTTTTTATCGCTTTCCATGTAGGTTTCGTTAAAGTGGGTTTGCATAAAACCGCTTTTAAATACAAAGCTTTTGATAGGCACACGAAACACAACGCTGTCGGTAAGGGTATTGAGCATTGAAATGGAACCTTTGTTTACAGCTTCAATATCTTCAAGCGGGGCGGCAGAGAAAAAAGTGATCTCGGTGCTTTCGCTAGTGTAGACGCTTTGAGCGTTGGAGGTTAGAAATTGGAAATTGGAAATTAGAAGTATAAGAGCAATAATTTTTTTCATGTAATTAATTATTAGGTGCGCCTTTATCTATCCAGCAAAGCAAAATATCCAGTTGTTCGGGAGGAAGCACACCGCCATAGGGCATGTGCAGCGCATCAGTAGAGGGCAATTGTAAACGTATAGCTATTGTTGTTCTTATCCCGTTCAGATGTTCATAATTAGTAAAGTTACCGGGAGCACCACCGTTTCCGTCATGGCAACCTGAAGTGGCACATTGAGTTGTAACAATTGGTTTTACATCTAAGTTGTAGCTTACATTCAGACTGTCGCAATGTGTTTCGGGCGGCTTGGGAACAATGCCTTTGTCTTTTAAACAGCCCTGCAGAATAAAGATTAAAACCACAAACGGAAGAATAAATAGAACTGTTTTTTTCAAGCTGTTTATTTTTTAGTTTTTATTAATTCAATAATCCTGCCATCATTCCCCTCTCCTCTCAGGAGAGGGGTTAGGGGTGAGGTCATTTCACCACTACTTTTTTACTGTAAACATTTTTACCATCATTCAATCGTATAAAATAAAGCCCTGCCTCCATATCAGCATGTGCATTTAACACTAGTTCATGCCTTCCGGGATACACGTTTTCGGTATTTATCTTTTTTATCATGCGCCCGTTGATGTCAAAAATTTCGGTTGTAACCGTGGCCTGCTCATATAAATAAAACGAAACCGTAATTACCTCGGCTGCAGGATTTGGGAATACGGTAAATCCTTCGTTGCTGGCATCCGCTTCGTTTATACTTACAGTAGTATTTTCTGCAATAGCAAGCGTAGTGGTTTTTATCACATCTCCACTGCTGCTGTTGTTGCTGTTGGTAAAGTTAAATGCTCCGTAAAAGGTAACGGTACCTGTTCCCTGCGCGGGCGCTGTCCATTGCAGGGTCCATGTTTTGGTGCCACTGCCGGCTGTGCCTGATGAGGTATGCGTAACATATTTATTGGCCAAACCGGTGTTTGGGTTTGCAAACTGAGTGCCCGCAGGCAGAGGAGTTACAAATGCACCCAGTTTAGTTCCGCTTGAATTTTGTGGTGAAATCTCAAAACCAAATTCAGACACTCCCGTTTTTGTTGCCGTTGCCGTAATGGAATAGGTTGTTCCGGGAACATAACCGCCAACAGGTACATTACTCGTTATGGTTGCTACATGGTCGGTAGGTTGGGTGGCAGGATGACAACTGCCGGTGTTGCAGGTTGCATTATCACCGGGCGAGCCTGTGCGCCCTGATGGTGCGCCACTGCCGTTGGTGTGCGCATTGTTGTAATTGGCATCGTAAATAATTACAAGTGCTGAAATAATTGAAAGTGAAAGCGTAAATTTTTTAAGCATATAATTTGATTAATATTTTTTGAAGCGCCAAAAATAGAGATTTATAGAGCTTTGCATCACTAATTTATGTGAATTGTATGTTTAAACATTTGGTTAGCAAAATCAGATGGTTGGAACTTTTGTAAACCATGGCTGCGCTTTCTCCAATTGTGCAGCAAGACGGAAAAGAGTGGCTTCATCATTTAGTCTTCCGGTAAACATAACACCAACCGGAAGGTTTTCTTTTGACCAATGCAAAGGAACAGTCATTGAAGGCTGGCCTGTTATATTTGCAAGCGGTGCATACGGAATCCATGAGAAAATTTTGGTTGCTGTTTTTTCAATAATGCCTGTGTTTTTTATTACAGAAGTATTGCCAAGTGCATTCAGAATTCTGAGGGCAATATCTTCAGCTTTGCTGTTTTGAAGCGAACCGATTTTGAAAGGTCTCATCCCTAAGGTTGGAGTAAGAAACGCATCATACTTTTCACCGAGCAAACCCATTTTGCGGGTGGTTTCGTTCCACTTCAGTTTTGCTAATGCATAGTCTCTTGCCGAAAATGATTTGCCCAGTTTGTAAAGCAACCAGGTGTTGGGTTCAAAATCTTTTATACCGGGTTTTTTATTGTTCACTTCGCCTAAGTAATCTATCGTTGCAGAAGTTTCTCCCAACACCATGGTGTAAAGAATTTCGGTGAGCAATTCTTTTTTGTAGGGCAGCGGAATTTCATTCACCTCATGCCCGAGTTCCTTTAAAAGTTTTACAGTATTATTAATAGCGGCAACGTTTTCTTCATCCTGTTTTATACCCATCGGATGTTCCAGAGAAAAAGCAATCTTTAGTTTCCCGGGTTGTGTTTTTATCTCTTCGGAATAAGGTTTTTCGGGTTTCTGAATGGAGTACGGTTCACCGGGGGCCGAGCCCTGAATTGCATCTAAATAATAAGCGCTGTCGCGCACGCTGCGTGAAACAGCGCCTTCGCAGACTGCACCACCCCAGAGTTCACCGTTCTGCATACCCAACGTAACTCTTCCGCGTGATGGTTTCATTCCGAATAATCCGTTACAACTTGCAGGAATACGGATAGAACCACCGCCATCATTAGCGCTGGCAATGGGAACAATTCCCGCTGCAACTGCCGCACCGCTTCCTCCGCTTGAGCCTCCGGTAGTGTGTTCTAAGTTCCAGGGATTGTGGGCAGGTTTTAAAAATTCGCTTTCTGTGTAAGGCGTTAATCCGAATTCGGGAGTGTTTGTTTTTCCGAAAATAATAAGCCCTGCTTTTTTCACGCGTTGCGTTACCACCGAATCTTCTTTAGGAATATAATCCTGCATAAAACGTGTTCCCATGCTGTGGCGCACGCCTTTCAACTCAGGACCTAAATCCTTCATCAGGTAAGGAACTCCTGCGAAAACAGAATTGGCATCTACATTTTTCTGTTGCTCTTTTGCGAGATCATAACAAGGTGTTACCACCGCGTTTATTTTCGGGTTCACCTCTTCAGTGCGTTTGATGGCAATGTCAAGAAGTTCAGCAGCAGTAACTTCTTTTTTCTTTACTAATTCTGCCAGTGCAACGGCATCGTGTTTGCGGTATTCTTCGAAGTTCATAGTTAGATTTTTAAATCACCAAAGTACAAATTATGTGTCACCCTGAGCGTAGTCGAAGGGTTATAATAAACAGTTTTGTTTGCCCTTCGACTATGCTCAGGGTGACAAACTGCTTTAAAAAAGTCCGTACATGAGTCTGCCAATCATAAAATAAATAAAAAGACCTATGATATCATTTGACATGGTAATAAACGGACCCGTTGCAAGCGCAGGGTCGATTTTAAATTTATTCAATGCAAGCGGAACAAACGAACCAAAAATTGCAGCAAATATTATCACTGAAAGTAGTGCAACGCTGACAGTAATAGTTAAAGCCATGTAATCATTAAACACAAGGTTGTAGGCTAACAATAAACCCGCGCAGATAAGTCCGTTGAATAAACCAACAATCAACTCACGAAACAATTTAGGCATAATCTCGCCTTTACTGATGGTTTGATTGGCAAGCCCCTGAACAACAAGAGCGGAACTTTGCACACCAACATTACCGCCCATGGCAGCAATCAGCGGCATAAAAAAAGCCATTTCAGGATGTATCTGAATTTGCGGTTCGTAAGAAGTTAATACACGTGAACCCACAACACCGCCTGCCAGCGCCACCATCAGCCAGGGAAGGCGTGCCCGTGTGCTTATCCACAAGCCGTCATCTGCCTCAATGTTTTCGGAGATACCACTCATTAACTGGTAATCTTCCGATGCTTCTTCACGCACTACATCCATCACATCATCCACGGTAATTCTACCTAACAACCTGCCGGTAAGGTCAACAACAGGTATTACAACAAGGTCATATTTTTCAAACAATGATGCAATGTCTTCTGACTTGGTGGTTGCAGTAACCGAAATTACATCTTTGAAATAAATCTTTTCTATTTTTTCTTCGGGCGGTGATATCAGTAATCGTTTCAGCGAAAGAATTCCGTGCAGCTTTTCTTCATCATCCACTACATAAACCGTGTAAATACTTCCCACTTCTTCGGCCTGTCTTTTCATTTCAACAATACTTTGTTGAACAGTCCAGTTAAGGTTTGCAGTAACCAGCTCGGTTGCCATAAGACCACCGGCAGTATCTTCATCATAGCGCAACAGGTCAACGATGTCACTTGCCTGTTCGGCATCGTCCATCTGCTCCAGTACTTCTTTTTTCTTTTCATCAGGAAGGTCGGCAATAAGGTCGGCAGCATCATCGGATGGAAGGTTGTCGGCATGCTTTGCAATCTGTTCGGATGAAAGTGATGTGATAAATTTTTCACGCACCTCATCGTCCATTTCCATCAGCATCTCGGCTGCTTTTTCTCCGTCTAAAAGATTGTAAACATATTGCGAATCATGTGTCCACGATTCTTTTATAAGCTCGGCAATGTCAGCAGGGTGAAGCGGCTCCAGCATTTTAACCACATCTTCCTTGCGGTGATGCTTGATGGCATCGTGCACTTCAAAAACAAATGTGGGTGTTACTTCAAATTTCATGACTTCGTGCTAACCGTCATTGCGAGCGAAGCGAAGCAATCTCATGATTGAAAAGATTGCTTCGGTCGTTCCTCCCTCGCAATGACGTAAACTAATTCGACAACAATTTTGTCAGCTCAACAAACTCTCCAACACTCAGTTGTTCGGCACGTTTGTTAAACAGATTGCTTTCTGCAACGGGTGCGAAAGTAAGACTTTTGAGTGCATTACGTAATGTTTTTCTGCGCTGGTTAAAAGCAGTTTTCACTACATTGAAAAATTGTTTTTCATCGCAGTCAAGCGCTGCGGTAGTATTTCGTGTTAAACGAATAACACCCGACTTAACTTTTGGTGGCGGAACAAAAACGGTTTCGTTTACCGTGAACAGGTATTCAATATCATAAAAAGCAGAAAGCAAAACGCTGAGTATGCCGTATTCTTTGCTGCCGGGTGGCGAGGCAATGCGCTGCGCCACTTCTTTTTGTATCATGCACACCACTTCAGGTATTTGGTTGCGGTGTTCCAGTGTTTTAAAAAATATCTGTGACGAAATGTTGTAGGGAAAATTGCCGATGATGGCGTAATGCGGCAGGTTAATATCCATCTTCAGAAAATCACCTTCAATTATTTTGCCTTTCAGTTGAGGGAAATTCAGTTTCAGAAATTCAACTGATTCGCGGTCAATTTCCACTACGCTTACATCGTTCTCTTTTTTCTCCAGAAGATATTTGGTAAGCATTCCTGTTCCGGGACCTATTTCCACAACGTGTTTGTAACCGCCATGACCGGTAAGGCTTTCGGCTATTTTGCGCGCAATGTTTTCGTCTTTAAGAAAATGCTGACCAAGATGTTTTTTTGCGCGAACAGGATACATTATTCCGCAACCGCCACTACTTCCTGTACTTCGGGAACCATTTTCTTCAGCAGGTTTTCAATACCGGCTTTAAGGGTAAGCGTGGATGAAGGACAGCCGCTGCAGGCACCCTGCATTACCACATTCACTTTTCCGTTTTCAAAAGATTTGAACTGGATATTACCTCCGTCACCTTCCACCGCAGGACGTATGTATTGTTCAAGAATGGCAATTATTTTAGCATCTATAACGGGGTCAGCTTTTGTTGCTGTTGCAGTTTCTTTTACTGTTGCTGCCACTTCTTCAACTTTCTTTTCAGGAAGTTCAGTAACGGGTTCGCCACCGTTTGCGAGAAACTCACGGATAAAGCTGCGCAGTTCCAGTGTAACGGTTTCCCACTCCACCGAATTATTTTTAGTAACTGATACAAAATTGGCTGCAATAAATACTCCCGATACAAAAGGAAATTCAAACAATTTTTGTGCAAGCAACGAACCTTTTGCCTGTGCTCTGGAAGTATATTCAACGCTTACATCTTTCAACAGCCCTATATTGGCAACAAATTTCATTGCATTGGGGTTGGGCGTGCTTTCAGCGTATATGGTAACGGGTAGTTTTTTGGTTTCAGGTGTGGTGTTCATGTGGGCAAAGTTAAACAAAAAGCCCCTGCATTGCTGCAAGGGCTTTCTCTTTGTTCAGGTTAATATTCTTAATGACTTTCTTCCTCACCCGGAGCCATTGGCTCGGTTTGCGGAGTAAAATCCCCTGCTTTGCCGGGCTTGTTATAATCATACGCCCAACGGTGTACTTCAGGAATTTTACCGGGCCAGTTGCCGTGCATGTGTTTCATAGGTGCGGTCCACTCAAGCGTAGTGCTGCCCCATGGATTTTGTGAAGCTTTGGTTCCGCGGAAAATACTGTAGAAGAAATTGAAGATGAAAATAAGCTGTGCTGCAGCGCCAACAATAGCAAACACGCTTATCATCTGGTTAATGTCGGTAAGGTGGTCAAACATCGGGAAATTAGTATTCTCATAATACCTACGCGGAATACCGGCAAGCCCAAGAAAGTGCATCGGGAAAAATACACCGTACATACAGGTAATAGTCAACCAGAAGTGGGCATAGCCTAAATTCTTGTTCATCATTTTACCGTACATGCGCGGAAACCAGTGATAAACACCGGCAAACATTCCGAAGATAGCTGAAGCACCCATTACAATGTGGAAGTGAGCTACTACAAAATACGTATCGTGGATGTTGATGTCCAATGCAGCATCGGCAAGAATGATACCTGTTAGACCTCCGGTGATGAAGGTAGAAACCATTCCGATGGCGAACAGCATGGCAGGCGTGTAAACAATATTTCCTTTCCATAACGTAGCGAGGTAGTTAAACACTTTTACCGCAGAAGGTATAGCCACCAATATAGTAGTGAACACGAATACCGAACCCAGGAAAGGATTCATTCCCGTAAGGAACATGTGGTGACCCCAAACGATAAACGAAAGAAATGCAATGGCAAGGATAGAACCAATCATGGCTTTGTAACCGAAGATAGGTTTGCGTGAGTTGGTGGCAACAATTTCTGAATTGATACCAAGTGCAGGCAACAATACAATATACACCTCAGGGTGACCAAGAAACCAGAATAAGTGTTGGAACAGAATAGGACTTCCGCCTGTATGCTCCAATGCCATTCCGCCAATATTAATATCACTAAGGAAAAAGCTTGTTCCGAAACTGCGGTCGAAAATCAAAAGCAGCGCAGCAGCAAATAGAACCGGGAATGAAAGCACACCCAGAATAGCAGTTACAAGGAAAGCCCAGATAGTAAGCGGAAGGCGTGTCATTGACATTCCTTTTGTGCGAAGGTTAACAACGGTAACAATATAATTGATACCACCCAGCAATGCAGAAACAATGAAGAGCGACATACTTACTAACCATAAAGTCATACCTGCTCCTGAACCCGGTATTGCCTGTGGCAATGCGCTTAAGGGAGGGTAAACAGTCCATCCCGCTGAAGCAGGGCCGCCCACAACAAATAATGAAATAGTCATAACAGCGCAGGAAGCAAAGAAAAACCAGTACGAGAACATATTCAGAAAACCTGAAGCCATATCACGCGCACCGCACTGAAAAGGAATAAGCAGGTTACTGAATGTTCCGCTCAATCCGCCTGTTAACACAAAGAACACCATAATGGTTCCGTGTATAGTAACCAAAGCAAGGTATATATTCGGATCCATTACACCACCCGGAGCCCATCTGCCTAATACTGTTTCCAGAATAGGAAAACTTTGACCCGGCCAACCCAGCTGCAAACGAAAGAACGTGGACATCAACATTGCAAGGAAACCCATGATAATAGCAGTAATCAAAAACTGCTTCGATATCATTTTATGATCCTGGCTGAACACATACTTGGTGATAAAACTCTCCTCGTGGTGGTGATCACCGTGGTCGTGGCTATGGTCGTGCTGTGCGTGAGTATCGTGTGACATTTTCAGATAAGTGTTTAAAAATTCTTTGGATTAATGTTTTACTACTTCGGCAGTTACTTCGTGTACTTTTACTGAGTCAGTATGCGCGGCAAGCGAATCAGTTACAGCAACAGGAACGACTTCAGCAGCTTTCAATTCCTGAGCGACTGTTTTTTTGCTTCCCAGCCATTGTTTAAAAGCAGTTTCGTCTTCAACAACAATAGTCATCTGCATATTAAAGTGTGAAGCCCCGCAGATTTTATTGCAAAGAAGTATGTAATCAAACTTTTCGTTTTTGGTTTCAGCACGCATTCCCTCGGTGGTAATGGTTGGCTTGAAATGGAATTGAGTGGTCATTCCCGGAACGCAGTTCATTTGTGCGCGGAAGTGCGGCATATACGCGCTGTGAAGTACATCGCGTGAGTGGAATTTAAAGACTACATCTCTTCCTACGGGAAGGTGAAACTCGTTGCGTACAATAATATCGTCACCGGCATCAGCATCGGTGTAGTCTAAGCCAAGTGCATTGCTGCCGTCAACCAAACGGAAGGAAGATTTGCCCAGTTTATTATCGTCACCGGCATAGCGTGCAGTCCAGTCAAATTGTTTTGCATACAGTTCAATAACTATAGCCTCAGCCGGAGCGGGTGCAGTAATTTTACTCCAGTAGCTGATACCAAAAACAATTACGGATGAAAGAATGATGGTTGGAATAATAGTCCACACCAATTCTAATTTAGTGTTGTGTACAAAAAATACAGGAGTATGTTCTTTCTTGTGATAATATTTGAATGCATAATAAATAAGTACAACGTGTGTAATTAAAAACACCACATAAAGTAAAGCCATGTTTGCATTAAACAACGTGTCAATCCCTACTCCGTGTTCAGAAGCTGATATCGGCAGCATTTTATCTTTCATTGACCAGGTCATGTAAAACACGGTGATGACAAAGAAAGTACCGAACAAGAGTAACAACAATGAATGGGTTTTATTGTCACTCTCATTAACTGCGTTAACATCTGTTCCGTGCAGTTCAGAAGATAGCTCAAATATCCGGATGATGCGCGCAAACGTGATGACACCAAGAAGGATTACAAAGAAGGTGAGAAAACTTATCATTGCTTTATCTTAAATTTTATTTTTTATTTCTGACCCTTCGACTACGCTCAGGGTGACAATTTCTGAATTATTTTATTTTACTACTAAACGTGGTGATGTGCTGACTCGTCTAAGAACGGGTGGTTCTTCGGAACAAGTGAAGCCTTAGTAAGTGATGTGAGTGTTACAAAACCAAACAAACCTGCAAAGCCTGCAAACAAACCAATTTCAAGCAAGCCAATTCCGTAATTCGCTTTCACTGTTCCGGGCATTACCATCAGGAATACATCTAACCAGTGTCCGCAGATAATTGCTCCTCCCGCCACCATTAAAAAGCCCATGTTTCTTTTTGCATCTCTTGACATCAGCACTAGGAACGGGAAGATGAAATTGATAACAAGATTTGAAACCCAAAGGAATTTATAGTTCTCCCATCTGTCCATAAAATAAGTTACCTCTTCAGGAATATTGGCGTACCAAATCAATAAGAACTGTGAAGTCCACAGATAAGTCCAGAACACACTGAAGGCAAACATGAATTTACCTAAATCGTGTAAGTGGTTTTCATTGATGTGCTGGAAATATCCGTTGCGTTTCAGGTGAATGCTGATGAGTGTAATCATGGTTAAACCTGTTACAAACATTCCGGCAAATACATACCAACCAAACAAGGTGCTGAACCAATGCGGGTCAAGTGACATTACCCAATCCCAGGCCATGGTAGAAGAAGTTACTGCAAAGAAAACCAGGAACCATCCTGCATAATTCATGTTCTTTTTGTGTTTCACTTCATCCCCTTGTAAATCTTCAGCCAATGAACGTTTGCGGAAAAACAAAGTGAAGCCAATCCAAATCAGTAAATAAATAATTGCGCGTGCAAAAAAGAAAGGCTTGTTCAGGTAACCTGATTTGCCTTCAAGGACTTCATCAAAATGTGGATTAGCAATGGTATCGGTAGCAGCTGCGCTTTCATAATTTGCAGCATATAAATCATGCTCAGGTCCTGTAGGAAATTTAGCTTCGCTTGTGTAATGATCTTCCGGTTTGTCTTTTACTTCAGCAACTTCTCCGTGTGCCTCGTGTCCATGTTCTTCGGTAGTGGCAGCAGCTTCGTGATGTTCTTCATGAACTGCATGTTTTGGTAGACTTGCTTCATAGTCACGCAAATCCTGAACAGTTGTTTTTTCTTTTATCAGATAATCGTCCATCCAGTGGTACAGATGGTTGAAGTGTAAAGCTGAACCAATTAAAATAACAAGAACTACCAATCCGCCAACAGGAAGGTATTGTCCCATAGCTTCAGGAATTCTTTTGAAACCTGCACTCCATCCAGCTTCAGCAGCATATTGCAAGGCAACAAAGAATGTTCCGCAAAGCGCAATGAATGTAAAGAACAAACCATCAACCAGAAGATTGGCCCATATTCTTTGTCCATCAATTCCGGTAATAAGAGCATAAAGAAGTCCAACAACTCCCAAACCCATCATTCCGAAGAGTATGTTCCTTGTATTTTTTGTCAGCGTGTAATTCATATTATTTAGATGTAAGATTTGAGATTTGAGATTTGAGATAGTTTTGTCTAATATCTAAGGTCTCACTTCTCATATCTGTTTTACTGTTTTTGTAAGGTTTGCACGTAGTGTGTTATTTTCCAGCGTTCTTCTTTATTCAGTTGTGAAGCATGTGGACCCATCATATTCACTCCATACGTAATGGTGTGAAATATTTTTCCTGCTGTTAAGTCTTTCATTGCACCGCCTCTTGAAGAGGTTCCGGCAGAGTACGAAGGAGGAGGAGGAAAGCCACCTGCTGTAACGGTTTTTCCATCTGCTTGTCCTGTCGTTCCATGACAGTGTGAACAGAATTTTTCATACAAAACTTTTCCCTGTGCAAGAATTGCAGGAGTTAATTCAATCGGGTTAACTGCTTCTGTTCCTGCCAAATCATATCCTTCTTTTCCGTCAGCATAATTAAAAGGAAGGTTGTTGATTAAACTTGCTGCGTAAGGATACTCACCGCGTGAAATAGTTCCTGCAACGGGTTTACGCGCAGTCATGCTGTCGCTGAAATTCGGGTTTATAGAATAGGTTTCGTAAGATGGTGAGCGATACATGTCGGGCATGTATTCATACCCCGGGCTATCAGGGTTTGTTTTTATGCACGAAGAAAGAGCAACCACAAAACTGAATGTTATGGCTGTTATAGAAGTCGTGCTGTATTTACCTATTTTCATTTCTTAATTAAAGATTACAGTAATAGTTTAAGCTTCTTTCTCAGTTATTTCAGTGGCACCTGTTGAACTCAGCATTGATTTAATTTCTTCAGCAGATTTTTTGTTTTCACCAACATTAATCTGAACCATAAATTTATCATCTGTTGTTCTGGTATCAGGATTTTTTGGTTGCTGACCGGGGTAAAGTCTGTTTACAATAAGATAAGTAAGCGCCATTCCATGAGCTGCGCAGAAAACGGTCATCTCAAAACTGATAGGAACAAAAGCAGGCAAGTTCATATAAAAATGCTGACTTGGTTTACCTCCGATATCCATCGGCCAATCGAAGATTAGCATGTAGCCCATCATCAGCCATGCTAATGAAAGACCGGTTGCCCCGTAAATAAAAGACATGATAGCCAGTCTTGTTCTTGGAACACCAATCACAGGGTCAATTCCATGGATTGGAAAAGGAGAAAAAACATCTTTTATCCTTATTCCTTTGCTTACCAAATCTTTTGCTGACTTCAGAAGAATTTCCTCGTCATCAAACATTCCGTAAATTATTTTTTTGCTCATTCTGCTGCGGGTTATTATTTTTTGTATTTCGAACCTGACGTTTTCAAAATTGATTTCAACTCGGCCATTGCAATTACGGGGAATGCCCTGCAAAACAGAAGGAAGAGTGTGAAGAAAATCCCGATGGTTCCTATAAAAATTCCGATGTCAATAAATGTAGGGTGGAACATGGTCCAGCTTGATGGCAGGTAATCGCGGTGCAAGGATGTAACGATAATTACAAAACGCTCGAACCACATACCGATGTTCACAAAAATTGAGATGATGAACGTTGCTACAAAACTTCTGCGGATTTTTTTAATCCAGAAAAGCTGTGGAGTAATTACGTTACAGGTCATCATGCTCCAGTAAGCCCACCAATATGGTCCGCTTGCTCTGTTTAGGAAAGCATATTGCTCGTATTCAACACCTGAATACCATGAAATAAATAACTCTGTTAAGTAGGCAACACCAACAATTGAACCGGTGAGGATGATGATTTTATTCATCGACTCAACGTGATTTCTGGTGATGTAATCTTCAAGATTTAATGTTTTACGTGCAATTAACATCAAGGTCAATACCATTGCAAATCCTGAGAAGATAGCACCGGCAACGAAGTATGGCGGGAAGATGGTAGTGTGCCAACCCGGAATTACCGAAGTAGCAAAGTCCATGGATACAATGGTGTGAACCGAGAGTACAAGCGGTGTTGAAAGTCCTGCAAGTACCAAACAAAGTTCTTCAAAACGGTGCCATGCTCTTGCGTTTCCGCTCCAACCGAAGCTGAGGATGTTGTAAATTTTTTGTTGCAGCGGTTTTCCCATGCGTGCAAATTTATCGCGCACTGTTGCAAAGTCAGGAACCAATCCAAGGTACCAGAATACTAATGATACCGTGAAGTACGTTGAGATTGCAAATACGTCCCAAAGTAGCGGTGAATTAAAATTCACCCAAAGAGAACCGAATTGGTTTGGAAGCGGAAGAACCCAGTATGCCAGCCAAACACGTCCCATGTGAAACACAGGAAAAAGGGCTGCGCAGATTACCGCAAAAATTGTCATCGCCTCTGCTGAACGGTTAATTGACATTCTCCATTTCTGACGGAACAATAAAAGGATAGCTGAAATCAATGTTCCTGCGTGACCAATACCAATCCACCAAACGAAATTAGTGATATCCCATGCCCAGCCAACAGTTTTATTCAATCCCCAAACTCCGATACCAGTTCCTACTGTGTAAGCAAGACAACCAACTCCCCATGACATGGTAATGAAGGAAGCCGTGAAGGCCATCCACCACCATTTATTTGCCTTACCGGCAATCGGCTGAATTATATCTTCGGTAACCTGGTGATAATCCTTGTCTCCTAATATGAGTGGCTCGCGGATTTGTGCTTCGTGACTTGCCATATTGTTTTTATAGTCGTTATTCGTTTATGTTATGCTGATTCTTTAACGTTTCTCACCTTGGTCTGGTAATATACATTAGGCTGTGTTCCTACATCTTCCAGAAGATTGTAGCTTCTGTCATCTTTAGATATCTGGCTTACAAGTGATGCTTTATCGCTCAGGTCACCGAAAGTGATGGCGTGAGTAGGACAAGCTGAAGCGCAGGCTGTCTGGATATCTCCGTCTTTTATTCTTCTGCCTTCTTTTTTAGCAGTAAGTTTTCCTGCCTGAATTTGTTGAACACACAGAGAACATTTTTCCATTACTCCTCTTGAACGTACCACTACATCAGGATTCAACACCATTTTGCCAAGGTCATCATTCATGTTGAAGTCAAACTGTTCGTTGTCTGAATATTTAAACCAGTTAAATCTTCTTACTTTATAAGGACAGTTGTTTGCGCAGTAACGAGTTCCGATGCAACGGTTGTAAGCCATCATATTCAACCCTTCCAGACTGTGTGTTGTTGCGGCAACCGGGCAAACCGTTTCGCAAGGTGCGTGGTTGCAATGCTGGCACATCAAAGGCTGAAAAGAAACAGTCGGATTTTCTGATGCCGCTTCCATTTCAGTAAACATGTCAATAGCGCCCATTTGTTTTTCATCTGAAATTTCTTCAGTCATGTCGCTGCTATAATAGCGGTCAATCCGTATCCAGTGCATTTCACGACTTCTGCGAACTTCATCTTTTCCAACAACGGCAACGTTGTTCTCCGATGTGCAACTTGTAACACAAGCTCCACAACCGATACATGAATTCAGGTCTATGGTTAATCCCCACAGGTGTCCTGTTTCAAGGTCGTGGTCGCGCCACAGGTTAATATCTTTAACAGGCTGTTTGCCGTGATTGGTAGTTTGTAACAATAAAGGCGCGTTTCCTGATTTCGGATCTTTCAGGTATTCAGCAAGTGTAGTTTCTTTTACAATTGCTTCTCTGCCCATCAGCGTGTGGTGGGTTTGAGTTGCTGCTATAGGATACGTTTCTGTTGTAGCTTTTACACTTACATCATAAGCAGCATAATTAGCAGTTCCGTTTTCAACCGAAACAAACTGGTATGCATTTGCTCCAATACCATCTGCAGTTTTTCCTGCATTTGTTCTTCCGTAACCTAATGCCAGACCAACTGTTCCGTATTTCTGACCGGGCTGCGGGAATGCAGGTGCTTTAACTGTAACTCCGTTAACGGTAAGTTCAACCACGCTAGCATCATTATCGCCTCTTTCCAAACGGCTCAAACCTAGTTCAGCCATTTGTTTTGGAGACATGGTAACGTAATTGTCCCAGGTTACTTTTGAAATAGGATCAGGTAATTCTTGCAGCCAAGGGTTGTTTGCCTGTGAGCCATCTCCCAAACCTGTTTTTACATACACCTGTAATTCAAAAGCTCCCGCTGTTACCCCTTTTCTTATGGCAGCAGCAGCTGAAGAAATATCAGTTGCAGTAGTTGCAGGAACTTCTGTTTCTGCCTGATGAGCAGGTTGTGATGTCGGCTTTTCAACCACCGAGCCAACAGGAACTGAATAAAAACCATCGTGAAGGCTTACTTCCCATGAAGCACCAACGGTAGTTTGCCAGTTAGCTTTCAGATAATCGTGATAAGAAGTTTCAATACCAGCCCATTTTAATAAACTTTCCTGTGCTTGACGTGTGCTGAACAAAGGCGAAATAGTTGGCTGACCCAAACTGTATTGTCCTTTTTTAGGATTAGCATCGTTCCATGATTCCAGGTAATGATTATCAGGACAAACGTAATCTACTAATGAAGCTGTTTCATCTTCTCGGTCAGCGAAAGAGATTTTCAATTTTACTTTTTCAAGTGCCGAAGTAAATGATGCTCCAATTGTATAAGCAGGATTTACACCATATAATATAACTGCATCCACACTACCTCCTGCCATTTCAGTAACAAGAGCGGCTACTTTTGCATCGTCACCTTGTTTAAGGTAAACGGGAGTTGCGGTGTCAATAGTATTTCCGTAGTTGCCAAGCAATGAGTTGATGGCGTTTACCACAAACTGCACATTACTGTCGTTACTTCCGGAAACAACCAAACTTCCTTTTGCAGCAAGCAATTCACTCGCTGCTTCTTCTAATTTAGCTTTGTATTCGTCAGCAACACCTGCATCATAAGTAGCAGCGCCTTTTGCTTTGGCTATTATATTATATAAGCCAAGAACTAACAATCCCTGCTCAGAAGGTTTTACTGCAACACGCACATCTGCGTTTGAACCGCTAACTGAAAGCGTTGTTTCAAACTGAAAGTGGCGCGACATTTTTCCTGATTTAGGATTTCTTGTTTTGCCATATTGTCCTGCATATTCAACAGAGGCAAGCCAGTTCACCAAAAAGTCAGCACCAAAACTTACAATTACTTCTGCATTTTCAAAATGATAGTTAGGAATAATTGAATCACCAAAGTTTGCCTGATTGGCTTTCAGAATTCCTGAATTGGAAATAGCATCATACGATACATGTTCAGTTCCGGGATATTTTGCTGAAAAATCTGCAATTGCTTTTTTAGTAGAAGGACTGATGATTGAATTGCTCAGTATTCTTATTTTTCCGCCTTTTGCTGCAATAGCTTCTAATTGCGGGATAACAGCTTTATCTACTTCGGCCCATGTTGATGCAGCTTTTTTAGCAAGCGGATTTTTTAGTCTTCCTGAATCGTATAATGAAAGAACTGATGAATTGATACGTGCATTAACCGCACCTTTTGTAACAGGTGAGAGTTTATTTCCTTCAATTTTAATAGGACGGCCTTCACGTGTTTTTACAAGAATACTTGCGTAATCATTTCCGTCAGCAAAAGTAGAAGCATACCAGTTTGCAATCCCGGGAGTAATTTCTTCGGGCTTGTTCAGATAAGGAATAGCTTTATTTACAGGCGTTTCGCAGGCTGCAATGGTTGCGGCTGTAACCCCGAATCCAAGAAACTTAAGAAAATCCCTGCGGTTGGTGGAACTATCGGCAAGCGCATCGTTGCCAAGAAACTCGCCAACATTTGCCTGTTCAGGAAATTCGTTTTCAACGGATTTTCTGAACTCGGGAGTGTTTTCAAGTTCCTCTATTCCTTTCCAGTATTTTTTCACTTTGGTCATATTATTTATAATTTGAGAATTTGAGAATTTGAAGATGAATTAATTGTGTTTGTTAATTTTCAAATTTTCAAATCGTATCATTTTCAAATTGATTAGTAATGACATTTTGCGCACTCAAGACCACCCATTTTTTCAACGGTGATTTTTTGTCCTTTAAACTTGTCTTTATAAGTTGCGTGGATATAATCGTAATAACCATTTCCGTTTCCGGCAAGTTGTACTTCAGTAGTGCGGTGGCATTCAATACACCAACCCATGGTAAGTGGTGAAAATTGTTTTGCAACAGTCATAGAGTCAATTGCTCCGTGACAGGTTTTGCATTCCTGTTTTCCTGCAACTGTATGCTGACTGTGGTTGAAGTAAACATGGTCGGGAAGATTGTGAACCTTAGTCCATTTAATAGGTTTTGGATTGTTGCCGTATTTTTGGGTGGCAGGGTCATAATCCAACGCTGCATAAATTTTAGCAATTTCTTTTGTGCCTGTTCTTTTTCCTTCCTGAACTGCTTTGTGACAGTTCATACAAACGTTAGCAGAAGGAATACCTGCAGTCTTTCCTCTTTCAGCACCTGAGTGACAGTAAACACAGTTGATTCCGTTTTGTCCGGCATGCACCTGATGCGAAAATGCAATCGGTTGTTCAGGCTGATAACCCTGATAAACACCAATGCCCATTAATGCATCCCATCCAATTTTTGATATCCATAAAAATCCGATGATCACCCCGATTGCAACCCAGCCTTTGTTGCCGCTCATCCAATGTTTTATTTCTCCCCATGCTCCTAATTCAACAGGCGCTGGTAAACCTTCTTTTTCATTTACCATTGTTTGCAGTGAACTTTTTACACCCGAAAGAACATTGATTAATATAAGGAAGAGAATGGTTAACCCAATCAGCACATATAACATTGTGTTGCCGTTTGGTGATTTTGCTGTCTCACCTGCGGTTGGTTCACCCGGTGTTGGCGGTGGAGGAAGTGGAGGTGCTTTTACAAAAGCAAGAATAGCTTTTAGTTCATCATCTGAAAGATGGGTGAATGAACTCATCGGCACTCCGCCATTGTCATTAAAAACTTTGTTGGCATAAGCATCACCGCTTTTGCGTAATGCTTCATTGTTCTTTACCCATTTAAGCAACCATTCATCAGCAGGTTGCGGAACACGGTCAAAAATTCCCTTCAGGCCAGGACCTGTTAGCTTTTTCTCGTCAAGACGATGGCAGGCTGAACAGTTCTGTTTAAAGAGCTTTTCGCCATCAGCGGCTTTGATTGTGAAAGAAAATGTTAGAAAAAAGAGTAGAAGGAGAGTAGAAAATACCTTGTATTGTTTCGTGTGCATCAGGCATTTAACATTCATATGGTAAGGATTTCTTATGAGTATGCTGTGTGAAAAAAGGACTTTTTTGGCGGTGCAAAAATAGAAGAAGAATGAATATTGATTATAAAAGTTCATAAAAAATGTTAATTTAGAATGGTTCTAAATAAACAATCCTATAAATCAAAAAATATAGATTTTGTCAGCGTGTATTTTACCCCTAACTTCAACCCCTTCAAAACAGGTTAGTAATGGCAAAATTAGTTCTTGACTGGAAAGAGGAAAAAGAAGATTCATTTGCGCTCATTGGTATTTCGTGCCATCAGAAAGATTACCGCCTTTGCTGGGAACTGAATAAAACGCTGGAGATTGAATTGCATAAAGAAGAAGATATTCCGGGGCCGAATGAGGAGATTTCTTTTTCGCGCTACTATTATAATAACGAAGATTTTATGCAGGATTATTATTTGCTCACCAATAAAATAGGAAAAATATATTTTGCGCAAGAACTGAAACAGGCCGATTATATTTTACAGGTATATGGCTTGCGCAGTGAATACGAAAGCGATGACCTGCTGCAAAAAATAAGTGGTATTGATGGCGTGCTTACTGCCTTTACTTACGATTCGGAAAAACTGAAATACGCTCACCCGCTTTTTTATACCGCTGTTCCTAAAAAGAAAAAAGAAGAAGATGATTTACTCGCAGCTTTCAGGATTAAACAAAAGACATGAATTACAATAAAACCAAAATAATAGCCACTATCGGTCCCGCGTCATCATCGTATGAAATGCTGAAAGAAATGGCTGAAGCAGGAATGAATATTTGTCGTGTTAATTTTTCGCACGGAACGTATGATGATCATCAAACTGTTATTGAAAACATACGCAAACTAAACGCAGAAAAGCCTTATAACATAGGTATTATAGCCGATCTGCAGGGACCAAAAATCCGCATTGGTGAAATGGAAAAGAATGCGGAAGGTGTTGATGAAATACTCTTGGAAACAGGTGATGAAATCAGTTTCACAACCAAAGAATGTATCGGCAACAAACAGAAATTATATATCACCTACCAGCAATTTCCAGCCGATGTAAAAGTAGATGATAAGATATTAATCAACGATGGAAAAATTGCGCTGCAGGTAATTGAAACCGACCGCATTTCTGAAGTAAAAGCATTGGTAACACATGGAGGAATTTTGTCATCAAAGAAAGGAGTGAACCTTCCCAACACAAGAATTTCATTACCTTGCCTTACAGAAAAAGACAAGAAAGATTTAGAGTTTGCTTTAAGTCATGATGTAGAGTGGATCGGGCTTTCGTTTGTACGCTCAGGTGAAGATATAATTGAACTGAAACACCTGATAGCCAATCAAGGGAAAATGACAAAAGTAATTGCAAAAATTGAAAAACCCGAAGCTATTCAGGACATTGATGTCATCATAAAAGAAACGGATGCCATTATGGTGGCGCGCGGTGATTTGGGCGTTGAAGTGCCGATGCAGAAAGTTCCTGTGATACAAAAACTGGTAGTGAAGAAATGTCTGGAAGCTGCAAAGCCCGTAATTATTGCAACACAAATGATGGAGAGTATGATAACCGGAATTAGTCCGTCACGTGCTGAGGTAAATGATGTTGCCAACTCGGTAATGGATGGCGCGGATGCACTGATGCTGAGCGGTGAGACTTCTGTTGGTGATCATCCCGCAAAGGTGGTGGAAGCTATGCGCACCATTATTGAATACATTGAAGGGTTTGAAGACATTTATAACAAAGAACATTTACCAATTCCGGGAACGGACAGGTTTATTTCTGATTCAATTTGTTACAACGCAAGTCTTATTGCAAAGCAAACAAATGCTGCTGCCATAATCACTATGACACATAGCGGCTACACGGCTTTCCGCGTTTCCAGTCATCGACCTGATACCAACATTTTAATTTTTACTGATAACCAAAGCATCCTGAATATGCTTAATTTAGTGTGGGGTGTGCGCGGCTTTTATTACGATAAATATGTGAGCACCGACCATACAATTGCCGACATAAAACTTCGCCTGAAAAAAATGGGATTGGTAAAAGACAAAGACATCATCATCAATATTGCCAGCATACCTATCAGTGAGCGTGGACAATCAAATATGATTAAGGTGAGTTATGTGAATTGATTTTCAGAGCATATCTCTTTTCAACTCGGGAAAAACTTTTGAAACTTTAGTAAGAATATAATCTCCATACGTTCCTTCAAACGAATGAACATTGGCTTTGTCCCAGCGCTCAGCACTGTCATCTTCTATCGAACGCGAAACATTTTCTATTCTTTTTGGAATGGTATCAAACCCCGGGTCAAAAAACAAGGGGAATGACAATCTGCTTTTACCTGATTTATTAAGCACACGATGAGGTGTGGAGCGGTACAAGCCACCTGTCATGCGGTCAAGCATATCACCAATGTTGCAGATAAATGTGTTTTCAATTGGTGGCGCTTCTATCCATTGTCCGCGTGATTTTACTTGTAAACCGCCCACAGTATCTTGTCTTAAAATGGTGAGCAAGCCGTAATCGGTGTGTTCACCAACGCCCCAAACATCATCGTTTGCTGCATGATGCGGATAATGAAAAATACGAAAAAGAATTAATGGGTCTTTAGTGTAGCGTGAATAAAAATAATCAGCATCAAGGTTTAAACTCAGAGCAATTGCTTTTATAACAACGTGTCCTAATTTTGTTACTTCATCCATGTACTGCAAAACTGTTTCACGTAATTCTTCAGGTTTTTCGGGAAAAAGATTTTGTCCGTGTAAGGGAATGCGTGCAACCACGCGCGCATCATTTTGTTCTAACTCCGTTCCGAAATAAATTCCTTCTTTGATGTCTGGTTTCCCCGATGTGAGTTCATTGCCAACCGGAAAAAAACCGCGCCATGCTTTGCCGCCAAACTGCATGGATATTTTTAATTTTTCTTCTTCAGGAAGTTTAAAAAATTCATGACTTAACCTTTCTATTTTCTCTTGCAACACTTGACTAACACCGTGCCCCGAAATATAGAAAAACCCATGCTCGCGACAGGCTGTATTAATTTGTTGGGCTATTTTACCGGTTGCTGTTTTATCCGTTTTTTCTTCAAGTAAAGGACTAATATCAATAATAGGAATTTTATGGACCTTCATTAGTCAAAATTTCTTCGATGTCCTCATATATTATTCTGGAATGTTTGTTTAAATATTAAAGAGAGGGTTTTATTTCCCTGCATCAGGAGCATTGACAGGAGCAGGTGCCATTGCCGCCATATCACGATCAAAAAGATACAATCCGCTTTTATCATCACCCAGCAAGGCTAACTTATCCAAAATAGTAAGAGCCTGTTTCTCCTCTTCCATTTGTTCCGTTACATACCATTGCAAAAAGTTGTGGGTGGTATAATCCTTTTCTTTGAGGCAGGCATCAACTAGTTTGTTTATTTCTGAAGTTACGCCCAACTCATGTTTCAATACTTCTTCAAACACTTCTTTTACATTTTTGTATTGTGTGCGCGGAGATTTCGAACCACCTACAACGGCATGTCCGCCACGCTCATTGATAAAATGAAAAAGCTTCAGCATGTGAACTCGCTCTTCATCTGATTGTCCGTATAGAAATCCGGATACTCCGTTAAGTCCCTTTGTTTCGGCCCAGGAAGCCATAGCAAGGTAATACAAGGAAGACTCAGACTCAAGTTGTACTTGTTCGTTCAGTAGCTTTTCTATTTTTTTTGATAACATAGTTTTAGTTTTTAGGTTTCACAAAATTAACAAAATCAACTTGAAAACGTTTTTATATTAAACATTCTCTTTCATCTTTCCCGCCTGAAAATCTTTTAAATAAAAAGGTTCGCTGTAAGCAAGATTTGCAATTTTTTTTTCTTTAAACGCAGCATGTGCAAGTAAAACCATATTTGTAGCCGAGGTTTGATATTCATCAAAAAAATAAGTGTTTGCTTTTGGAGCTAAAACAGGTTTGCATTTAGCTGCACCGTTGCCAAAAAAAAGAAGTTTGTTTTGCTTCAGGAAATCTGAATACGAAGTTTCGTCAATAATATCAGCAGAGGCAGAACGCACTTCCTTCAGTTCTTTATTATAAAAGGCGGAATACACTTCCATTCTGCGGGCATCAATCATTGGACAAAGCAATACACCGGGTTGCAGAAAAAGATTTTCAACATCACGTAAATGCAGCGCCCCTGCTGCCATTGCCTGTAGTGTGCTGATAGTTATCAAAGGAATATTCAGTGCGTAACAAAACCCTTTTGCAGCCGACATTCCTATTCTTAATCCGGTATATGAGCCCGGACCATAACTAACCGAAACAGCATCTAATTGAGAAAATTCAACAGCTGTTTTCTTCATTAAGGCATCAATCAAAACCGTCAGTTTTTCGGCATGTGCAAAACCGGAATTGTCTTCTTCCATTCCCAACAGTTTTCCATTAGTATGACTTAATGCAACCGAACAAACTTCAGTGGCGGTTTCAATATGTAGTATACGAGGCATGGTATAAAAAAAAGCGTCCCGCAATGCTGCGGGACGCGCAAAATTAATTTAAAACAAAATTACTTCACACTTAATTTCTTGGTGATTTTAGTATTGTTTTTTAAATCATTGATAGTTACAAAATAAATACCTGCACTCAGGTTGCTGACATCTACTGCCAGCTTATCGCTGAACGAAGAAGAGCTTGCAATCGTATTGCCTGAAATGCTGATAATATCAACCTGATATTCGCTAGCTTTTGACATGTAAATATTTACCAGTCCATCGGTAGGGTTAGGAAATACAAGCGCACCCAGATTATCTTTTACAACAGTTGGTTTATCAACATCGGTATATTGTTGTGTATAGATAGGTAAATTAATATGGGTAGGGGATTCAGGTGAAAAAGCTACACGTTGCACAGCTACGCGGGGATACATATCTACTCCCTCAAAACGGTAACTGCGTCCATCACCTGGTTTTCTGCGGAAGAAGTCTCCATCCACAATCGGCAGGTTTGGATTAACCTGAAAACGGGTATATATACTGCTGGATATAAGAATCTTTATTTTATGTCCGTGCCCAAATGTATAAGCAATAGGAGGCATAATGAATTTATATTCATACAATCTTCCCGATTCAATATTTGTAAAGGGAGTACGGTCATTAGGATAAGGATATTCATAATCCATTTCAGGGTGGTCAACCAGGTTTTTGCAATAATCTCTTGCGCGTGCGTTTACACAGCCTTCCAAAACAAAATATTCATGTCCATCGGGATATACATCAACAATACGAACCATGAAATCAGTATCCGTTGGGTCTCCATCAGTAGCCCCGCCTGGATTGCTTTTTGCATACACGGTTGCATTCGGAAAACCAATAACACAAAGCGAATCCACAACGGCATCAGAAGTATATTGCAGAACCCCGGGACGATCAATAGTATAAGAAGCATAGCGCTCATCTTTTATATTAAACTGACCTTGTGAGGTGCGTTCTCCGTCAGGAGTTCTAACAATCATGTTAGAGCCACCTACCCCGTAAATAGGATCATCCGGGTCGTGAACATAGATATTAAAACCTTCATCACCAGAGGGCGCGCTTTCGTTAACTGTTCCGTCTGCATGCAGATAAAAATTATGTCTTTCTACAGCTGACTCAGGTAGCGGGAAAGTATCTGATTTAAACCAGTAACATCCTTTGTTTGCATTCTCAGGCATGTTATCATCATTGGGCCCAATCACATAAAAACGAACGTTGGCCACATCTGTTTCGTCTGCAAAATCACGGTAAGGGATATTCACAATTGCTCCTGTGTCCAGGCCTGGAATTACAGGTGTTCCAAAACCGGGAAAACTGAACACGGTATCCTGAACAGTGGTTCCTATCATCAGTTGTGCCTTAATGTTGGTAAGTCCACTTGTTCCGTTTAATAAGCCCAACAACTCATTAAAACTCATTACATATTTTTCAGAAGGTACGCGTACCTTTACTAAACCACCGGAAACAACATTTTGCCAGGTTGGACTTTCAGGAATAACACATTTCGGTTCGCCCAGATAATTTCCGTTTTGATAGTTTAGGTTATAGCGGAACCAAGCTATTACTTCTGATTTTAATATTTTACTTACCGGAGTGTTTGTAGCTGACACTTCATCAAAATCAAAACCAAGCAGGTCGCTTATATTATCAGGATAAGTGCGGTCGCCTGTAGTTTTTGAGCCAATAGTCTGATGCGCCCAGGGGCCGATAACCAACTTTTGTTTCTTATTGTTACCATGCATTGGGTTGATGAATTTACGCATGAAAGCCCATGTTTCAATTTGTCCGTCAATGAATATATCCCACCACCCTGTTAGGTGATATGCAGGAACATCCATGTTTCCATATCGGCTGAAAATAGTTTGTCCGAAAACATCGGTATTAGGGTCATCCAATTTGCACTCCCCGTAAGCATCTACCAAACCACGGCTTGCGTCCATATCTTTTCTTCCTATTGAATTCGGGTAATACCCGCAAGGACCAAGATTTCCATCCTGATCGTTATAACGCACAGAAACAAAATGATCAATAGCTGCGTTTGCTGCATCAAATTTGTTTTCCTGATAATTTTGTAAAATATTATTTACGTTCATGGACTTAGGAAGATCATAATCTTTTGATGTATGAATATTGTTTTGCATTTCATTATCAACATCCATCAGGTCATCATTGGTTCCTGTAAAAATCTGACCTTTCAGCCAACCCGTAACCAAACGGTCACGCAAAACACCATTCTGAAATCCGGTGCTTTTAAAAAATTCGTTTGGGGCTACTATTGGAAGCAGGCATTTTAATCCGGGCTGTGTTGGATCAATTCGATGGGCAGCAGCAGCCTGGTATTGGTTGTATCCTAAAGCCGAACCACCAAACATAGCTATCCAGCCATTTACCACAAAATCGTTTGTGTCGGCAATGCCATCAAGGTCGTAATCGTAATCACGTTTAAAGTCATTAACAATGTACTTTATGGTGTTGTAGCCGTCTTCATGCCAGCGGCTGTTTACAGAGTCGGATGGCTCTGTTTCGTCCAGCACATGTTGCCAGTTGGGATGGTATGTGTTTTTTTCCCATCCATCACTTTCCAGTGGGAAATAAACACCTTCAGAAGCATAACGTCCGCGCATATCCTGAACTGAAAAAGCATAACCAAGTATAGAAACAAGAGAACCTACCGGATCATCTCCGTTTCCTTTGTCATAGGGTGTGCGTTGCAATATCATTGGAAGCTTGTAAGGGTTTGCATTTACTGTTCCTATAGTATCGCCATTGCTGATGGTGTAGGTTGAATCATACAAAATAAGCTGAGTCCCTTTACGGATAAATTCAATGGGGAGACTTTGCAAACCAAATATGTCTAACCCAAGGTCAACCATCATGCAATCTTCGGTAATGGGCAGGTAGATATCTGTCATCAGCTTTATACCATCAGGCATTTCCATTGGAAGAGAAATGGTGCTTGACAACTCGCTGAAATCATCGAGTTTACCGTTGTTTTGCCAGGGTTGCTGGGCGTAAGAAGTGAGAATGTGAGAGAGTGAAAAAGTGAGAAGAAAAAGTAAAGATTTTTTCATTTGTTCTTTTAATTAGTTAGGCAATATTAGGATATTATTACCTGAAAACAAATTTTTGTGGTAAGAGCTTGCACGGTTCTTGTTACTTTTGCAGTTCTAAATAAATTTTTATGAAAAAAATAATTTTCCTTTTCATTGCTTTTGCTTCTGTTTTTTTAAATATTTCAGCACAGCCATTACCCACGCATACCGAGTTGTTTGATAAAATGATGGTGTCTATAACAAGTTTAAAAACACTGAAATTCCGCCTCATTAAAAACGAGCGAATGATGGATGGCAAGATGGCTCCCGGTGACCAGATAGTGAAAATGAATGTAACACCTTTTAAGTGTTATCTGAAAATTGCAAAGCCTAACGAAGGCGCAGAGGTTTTGTACGTGAAAGGAACAAACAGCGAAAATGCATTGGTAAATCCTAACGCATTTCCTTACATCAATTTAAACCTTGATCCGTATGGTGATATTTTGCGCAAAGACCAGCATCACACTATTCATGAATTAGGTTTTCTGTACACAGGAGACTTATTGAAAGATGCCCATGACCGCTACAAAGCAAAGATTGATGAGTTTATGAAAAACGAAGGAATTATAAAATGGGACAACCGCGATTGTTACAAAATTGTGTTGGACAACAAAGAGTACAAATTGATAGATTATACTGTTTTGCCCGGTGAAGATTTGATAAAAATTGCACGCAAGAAAAAAGTTGGCGAATACAATTTACTCGAAATAAACGGGCTGAAAAGCTATACATCAGTAAAAGCCGGACAGGTAATTAAAGTTCCGATTACGTACGCAAAAAAAATAATAGCTTACATTGACAAACAAACCTATTTGCCTATCTATCAGGAGTTATATGACACCAAAGGTTTGCTTGCAACTTATGAATATCATAATTTAGTAATAAATCCGGTTATTACAAGTGAAGAGTTTACTAAAGATTACAAGGATTACGGGTATTAATTATTTAACCGAAAACCTGAGCCCTGCATAAACAACCGCACCCATTCCCGGGCCCCAGACCATAGAAGCATCAAAGTAAGGACCGAATGGATCGGCTGCAGATACGATTGCTCCGCGCTGCATAAAGTTGGTGATGTTTTCACCACCGAGATAAATATCAAAGCGTTTGAATTTTTTTGTTACCTGCGCATTTAATGTGAGGTAAGGAGATGAATAATTTTTACGCTGATATTCTGCCGGATTTTCTGTTGTTCCCGGCAAGCGGCTTCTTCCGAAACGCTGAAGAGTTAAATCAAATTTCCATTTTTCGAAACGAGTGAAATAAGCAAAGTTTAACAACATTCTGCTTACGCTTGTCATTGGTTTGCGCAACAATTTTCCGGAATATGTTGAGCGCACATCGTAATATTTATAAGCAGCTTTTACTGAAAATTGTTTCA
>CAMDBK010000005.1 GCA_945889235.1 Chitinophaga pinensis | reverse complement strand
CGAGAAAATAAAAATTGATACCCGCACCGAGAGTTACGTTGAAAGAGTGAAATAGGGAAATAGCCAAATAGGCAAGTAACGAAATAGCCAATTAACCGATAGGCAGTTTGTCACCCTGAGCGTAGTCGAAGGGCTTAATAAAACACTCTTGAAATTAACACCATCAAAAAAACTGAATGAAATCGCTTCCCTTATCGGTTGCGAGTTTGAAGGCTCACCCGATTTCAAAATTACCGGCATCAACGAAATCCACAAAGTAGAACCGGGCGACCTCACCTTTGTTGACCATCCTAAGTATTACGATAAAGCGCTGAATTCAGCAGCCACAACTATTATCATCAATAAGAAAGTTCCTTGTCCCGTAGGAAAGACACTTATATTTTCCGAAAACCCTTTTCAGGATTACAATAAACTAACGCTTCATTTCCGCCCATTCGAAAAAGCAACAGCACCTGTAAGTGCAACCGCACAGGTAGGAGAGGGCACCGTTCTGCAACCGAATGTGTTTGTGGGTAATAACGTCAGTATCGGAAAGAATTGTATCATTCATGCCAACGTAAGCATTTATGACCACTGTGTGATTGGCGACAACGTTATCATTCATTCAGGAACAGTAATAGGTTCAGATGCTTTTTACATGAAGAAAGAGAATAGTTCTTATCAGAAATGGAATTCATGTGGCAGAGTAATAATCCACAACAATGTAGAGATTGGCGCCAATTGCACCATTGATCGCGGTGTTTCAGGTGATACTGTAATTGGTGAAGGCACCAAAATGGATAACCTGATTCAAATCGGACACGACACCGTGATTGGAAAAAATTGCCTTTTTGCTTCACAGGTGGGCATTGCAGGAGTTGTTATTATTGAAGATGATGTTATTCTGTGGGGACAAGTAGGTGTGCAAAAAGATTTAACAATTGGTAAAGGCGCAGTTGTTCTTGGCCAATCAGGCTTAGCAAAATCTATTGAAGGAAATAAAATCTGGTTTGGTTCTCCCGTGCGCGAAGCACGTGAAAAAATGAAAGAACTTGCACTGATAAAACAGCTTCCATCAATCATAGAGAAGCTGAAACGCTGAAATAGTTTCCATATTTATTTACTTAGTCTGTATTTAGCAACAGCGAAACGCTTGTAAACATTACTTTGTCTAAAACTTTAATTTTATGGCAATGAATGTTTTAAATTCGTGCAATAGCTTTGCAAGGCTATATGCAAATGACAGAGTTGACTAAAAATAAAAACGAGAAAGTTATTCTTGATACCCTGAGGATCGCTAATTCAGCCCTCAAGCTGAAGAACCTCAAGCTCAACTCTCTGCTCGAAATTACCAATGCTATTAACAATAATTTTTCGAAAGATCAGCTTTTGAAAATTTTTGAATTTGTATTGCGCAGCCAGTTGAACATTGGTCGCATGGCATTCTATACTCATGAAACTGAGTGGCAATGCTCATTGCGTTACGGCCTTGATTTGCGATTTGATGAAGATGAAACATCCAAACAGATTTTATTTTTTAAAGAAGTTACAGAACTGAATGAAGATAAACACGAATGTCTTAATAAATTTGAAGTAATTATTCCGGTTTTTCATAAATCAAAACCACTTGCATTTTTATTGCTGGGCGATATACGCGAAGATTTGATTGAGAATACGCAAACCCGCCACATTCCTTTTGTACAGACCTTGGCCAACATCATAACAGTTGCCATAGAAAATAAAAAATTAGCAAAAGAAAGTGTGCGTCAGGCAGCGGTGAAAAAAGAATTGGAACTGGCATCTGAAATGCAGGCAATGCTTTTCCCGAATGCGTTACCAAAAGATGATAAAATAGAAATTGCAGCTTACTATCAGCCGCATCAGGAAATAGGTGGCGACTATTATGATTTTGTAAAACTGAATGATAACGAAGTAGCGCTGTGCATGGCAGATGTATCGGGTAAAGGAGTTTCTGCTGCGCTGTTGATGGCAAATTTTCAGGCAAATATTCGCGCATTGTTTTTTCACAGTTCTTCATTGCCCGAAATTATTCAGGAGTTGAATAAGCGTGTAAACGCAAGCGCAAAAGGCGAAAAATTTATTACACTTTTTGTTGCAAAATATAATTTTGTTACCCGCGTAATGACTTACATCAATGCCGGACAAAATCCTCCGCTGTTTTTGTATGACAACACCGTTAGCCAGCTTTCAGTTGGTTGTCCGGGTTTAGGTATGTTAGAAGAAATTCGTTCTATCAAAGAGGGAATTATAAATGTTCCTCAAGGTTCAGCACTTATCTGTTATACCGATGGTGTAACTGAATTGGAGAATGAAGACGGGAAAGAATTCGGGTTAAGTAAATTGGAACTCATACTGGTTGAAAATCAAAATTCAACTATGACTGAACTCAACGACTACGTTGTTGCTAAATTGAAAAAACACAAAGGGCGCAGAGGTTATGTTGATGATATTGCACTGCTCAGCTGTCGGTTTCAGTAATAATCAGAACTCGTATCCGATCCCCCATTCAGCAAAGTCAGCTTTAAATTTGTGAGTTTTTAATGAAACACCAACCAGCCAGTTTTTATTAATCCGGTAACGCACACCTGTTCGTGCATAGATGTAACCGTCCTCTTTCCACCGTGTGTATAGATAGCTACCCACATCAAAGAGCATCGAGAATTCAGAAATTTTAAGTTCATAATGAAAGTGAAGACCCGGGCGAACGGTCGCAAATATTCCACTGTAATCTGCGCTATTACTTTTGAGTTTTTTTTCAATGGAAGCATCGTAGAAAATATCTAAACCTAAACCAATTCTGCTTTTCCGGCTAACCGGTTTTATTACTTCGGCATTCAGTGATCCAATTCCGTATTTAGCACCACCTGCCGGACTTATTTCTTTTAAACCACCCGAAAGTATAACACTGTAATGCCATTTGCGTTCACGCGGTGGAGCAATGCTGTCTTTTTTATAAATTTCTTTTCCGTCATTGAATTTCCAGGTTGCACCCAGTTGCAGGGTAGGTATATTTATTCCAAGGTTTGGCGCTGTAAAAGAAGCGTTGGAAAAATGCATAAACGATAAGCCACCATCAATAGACAGGTTGCGGTGAACATTCCACTTAAAGCCGTACATGAAACTGATGAATACATTAATGTGAGAGCCTATTGCATTGTTTTTATTGTTTTCAATACGGTCAAAAACTTTGGTAATATAACCTGCACCGCAACCAATCTTGAAATAGCGCATGAATTTCCGCTGTCTGTTTTGCGGAAAACTGATGTGCGGATAAATTGCAAAGGCGCTGCCCAGCTGGTCGTTATTTCTTAAGTCAATAAATATGAATGAATAACCAATAACAGGATACTTATAGTGTTGCTGCCAGTATTTATCACCAAATGTTTGTTTTGAAACAGTGATTTCATAAGCAGGTGTATGGCCTCTTACCAAGTGCCCCATGTTATGGTGATGACTTAAAATAAAACCGTAGTGAATATTCGCTCCTATATTCCAGCCATTGGATTTTGATTGGGCAAAAGAAGTGTTTGAGTTGAAAAATAAACAACAGATAAAAAAGAAGAAGTGCAGAAAAATTAAATGATTGCCTGCTTGTTGCCTGCTGCCTGCTGTCATTTGAAAACTAATTCATGAGCCTTTTTATTCCATCCAAAGCCATTTGATAGCCCGGATTAATTTGTAATGCGTGCGTGTATTCTGCTTTTGCCCGCTGGATATCGCCTAGCGTTTCATAACACAAACCCCGCATGTAAACTGCCTGATAATAGCTTGCATCGCACTTTACAGCAGCATCAAAATGTTTTACTGCTTCAGTGTAATTTTTCAGGTACTGAAAATGAATGTAACCGATATTGTAGTGAGCATTTTTGTATTTAGGATCAATGCTAAGAATCGTAGAATACGTTTCAAGCGCACGATTTAATTCATTTGTTTCCTGATAAAACATGGCTAACCCATAGTAGGCCTCAAGGCTTTTCGGTTTAAGATTCAGTGCATTGTTGTAATACGTTACAGCAAGTTTATCTTTCAAGCCGAAGTAGATTTGTGCCAGCATAATGCAGGCATGATAATTATCAGCATCTTTATCTAAAGCCTCCCTGAAATTATGAATTGCACGCGCAGTATCACCCGCATCTTTGTAACACATTCCTTTGATGAAATAGGCTTTTGAAAAATTCTGGTCAAGTTCAAGAATTTTGTTGGCGTATGAAATGGATTCCTCAAACCTGTTCAGGTACATATAAAATTCACTCATCTTCATCAACGCTTCTTTATTCTGCGGGTTTAATGAAAGCGCTTTGTTCAGTGAAGCTTCACATTTAACAGGCTCGTTGGTAAAAAAATATCCGTCTGCTATTGTAATGTAATAAGCTGAATTTGTTGAATCATGTTTTATTGCAATTCCTGCATCTGTTCTGGCATTTTTGTAGTCTTTCTTTTCCAGATAAAGTTTTGCCCGTTCGTTGTATAGCTTAGAATCATCGGGGGTTTCTTTTATCAATTCAGAAATAGAATCAATAGGAGAAAGCGATTTTTTATTGTTTTCTTTTTTATCAAAAAAATTATCGCAGGAAAATAGAGCAAATGAAAAAAATAGTGACAACAATATTGTTGTCAACCTGAGCGTAGTCAAAGGCAACTGATAATGCGGTTCGACTACGCTCACCGTGACAATACGGTTAAAAGTAATAAAAGCCACTGATTATGCCTCTTTCAGTTTCTCGCGAATCTTAGCTTCTATCTGGTCAGATAATTCAGGATTATCAAGCAATATCTGTTTCACAGCATCGCGCCCCTGACCAAGTTTTGCATCATCGTAACTGAACCATGAACCGCTTTTTTTAATGATGTTTTGTTCAACACCAATGTCAACAATTTCGCCTGACTTAGAAATACCTTCACCAAACATGATATCAAATTCTGCTTTGCGGAAAGGTGGAGCAACTTTATTTTTAACAACCTTCACACGTACGTGATTTCCGGTTGCTTCTTCGCCATCTTTTATTTGTGTTACTCTGCGGATATCCAAACGAATTGAAGCATAAAATTTCAAGGCATTTCCACCTGTAGTAGTTTCAGGGCTGCCGAACATTACACCGATTTTATCACGCAACTGATTAATGAATATACAGCAGCAACCTGTTTTGGAAATTGTAGCTGTCAGTTTTCTCAATGCCTGCGACATTAAGCGGGCATGCAAACCCATTTTTGAATCACCCATTTCACCTTCGATTTCTGCTTTGGGTGTGAGTGCTGCAACTGAGTCAATAACAATAATGTCAATAGCTCCCGAGCTAATCAGGTTGTCGGCAATTTCCAATGCCTGCTCACCATTATCGGGTTGTGAGATCAAAAGATTTTCAACATCTACTCCTAATTTTTCGGCATAAAATCTATCAAACGCATGTTCAGCATCAATGAATGCTGCAATGCCTCCCTGCTTTTGCGCATTTGCAATCGCATGAATTGCCAGTGTTGTTTTACCGGATGATTCAGGGCCATAAATTTCTATTACTCTTCCGCGAGGAAATCCGCCAACTCCCAGTGCAAGGTCAAGTCCGATTGAACCGCTTGGAATAACTTCAAGAGTTTCTATTGATTTATCGCCAAGGCGCATTACGCTGCCTTTGCCGTATGATTTTTCTAATTTTTCGAGTGTTACCTGTAATGCTTTTAGTTTTGGATTGGTTGCGGTTGCTGCTTCTTTTGCCATGTTCTTAGATATGAGATTTGAGTTTGAGATATTTTGATGTAAAGATTGTAAAAATGTAATTGAAAAAATCAGTTGTGAATAAATTTATTTCAGAATTTGTGCCGTATGATTTTCGTTATCCACTTTTTCAATTACTTCGTCAATAATTCCCTTTTCAGAAATAATAAATGTGGTGCGCACAATGCCCATAAATTCCCTGCCCATAAATTTCTTTTTGCCCCAAACTCCATAAGCAGTACATAGTTCTTTTTCGGTATCAGCTATAAGCGGAAATGGCAGACTAAATTTTTTGATAAATTTCAGATGTTTCTTTACTTCGTCAGCGCTAACGCCAACAACTGCGTATCCTTTTTTTAGCAACATCTTGTAATTGTCGCGCAGATTGCAGGCTTCAGCGGTGCAGCCGGGAGTATCATCTTTAGGATAAAAATACAGCACTAACTTCTTGCCAGAAAAATCTGATAAAGAAATTGTTTTCCCATCTTGGTCGCTGGCACTGAATTTTGGTGC
This sequence comes from Chitinophaga pinensis, assembly GCA_945889235.1. Taxonomy (GTDB): domain Bacteria; phylum Bacteroidota; class Bacteroidia; order SXHM01; family SXHM01; genus SXHM01. The sequence continues at coordinate 27,534 of CAMDBK010000005.1, read as the reverse complement.
TTTATCTCCTGCTTTTATATGAGTTTTATGTTGGGTAAATACCATGAGTTTACTAATTGTTGAAATCAAATTCATTGCTAAAAATTATCAGACAAATATAAGCATGTGATTGTGTAAATCTTTTTTAATTGCGAGAAAAATCAATTTATATTTTTGCACAAAAATTAACTAACCATAAAATGAAAAAACTTGCAATTGCTCTCACTAATCTCTTGTTTATTTTCACTTCCGCTTATGCACAGGATAAAACCATTAACTATCCAACAGGTGAGTTATATGTTGGCGAAGTAAAAAACGATAAGCCTGAAGGCAATGGTACTATGACCTATACTGATAACGCAAAATATTCAGGACAATGGAAAGCCGGTATTATCAATGGAAAAGGAGCATATCTTGAGGCAAACGGAAATAGATATGACGGAACATGGTTAGAAGCAAAAAAGCACGGAAAGGGAACAATGAAATGGGCGGACGGAAGCATTTATACCGGGCAATGGCAATATGATAATATGGAAGGAAAAGGAACAATGACATGGATTACCGGTGAAGTTTATAAAGGAATGTGGAGGCTTGGAAAAAAAGAAGGAATGGGAAGTATTGTGTGGAAAACGGGTGACACCTATAAAGGTGGATGGAAAGAAGATGAGCACGAAGGAACAGGAACTTATAAATGGGCGAACGGAGATACATATAAAGGAGATTGGCACAAAGGAAAATTCAATGGTTTCGGAACCATGAAATATACCAACGGTACAGTGGAGGCGGGCTTGTGGGAAAACGGCCGCTATAAAGGAAAGTAATTAGTTAGCTTTCACTTTAGTTTCAAAAAACTCTTTTACTGCTGCAGCAAATATGCGGTTGCCTTCTTTGGTGAAATGCCCGTCAAACGGGTAATACAAATTGGTTTGCAAATCTTCAAGGTTTTTAAAACCTTGAAGATTTATAAAATTTTCTGAAGCGGAATAAAACTCAATTCCTGATTCTTCGGCTGCCATCTGTATTGTTTTATCAGATAACGGATTTCCATAAATTGAATCAGGAATTTCAAATCCATATTTTTTTAGTGAAAGCATTTCTTCTTTTGATGAATAGGGTAGATTAGGAATTGATAGAACTATAAGTTCAGAATTATTTTCGGAACAGGTTTTTTGTATAGAGGAAAAAAAATCTGCCATTGCTGAAATTCCTATTACTACATCAAGGTCAGTGGTGTCAAGAGTTTGTGTAAAATAATCAGGATAATAAACTGCCTGTGAAATAAGCCAAGGATTTAATGTTCCTGATTTAAAATCAGTTTGTAATTTTTCATTTAGTTCATTAAATCTATCACTTTGTTTAGTCTTAAAACTATTCAGAATTGCAGGTGCATATCGTTTCCAGTCGCTGCTAATATCAGACCTGTTAATAGAAATAATATGCATGAAATTTGGGAAAGCACGGGTAAGCAAGCCATTTACTTTTATTGAAATAAAAGATTTAGGCTCTGCCTGTACTTGCGGAACCGGAAGACTATCATAAGCATGAATGAGTTGATGTAAATCATTTGCCTGCAAAACGCCTATAACAACTAAGTCAGGTTTTAAAAGTGGAATTCCTTTTTCTGCAATTTTTGTATAATCAGCAGGACCCGCACCACCTTTGCCAAGATTAAGAATTTCAACATCAAGCCCATTTTCGTTCAGTTCTTTTTCCAAAATTTTTACCCAGCAATCTTCTAAATCAACGCCCCAACCAAAGGTGAATGAATCACCAATGACAGCAATGCGGTGCTTTTTCTTTTTGTGCAAAGGGTATTCGTAATCACGAAAACCCAGGGAATTTATTTTTACCGTTATATCAAACTCGCTGCTTTGGTGATGCGCTTTGCTGTATGGCGGATAAATAAGTTCTTTGGTATTTTTTTTAAAATAATTACCGTAAAGCCTGTCGGCAAGGGCTAAAAATAGAACAAGAATTACAACTGTAATTATTGTAAGTGCAAATTTAGCTGCAAGAGAATTTTTGAAATTCATTTAGTGTAAAGCCGCACGAATAGGCAAACCCAGCATCACTTCAGCTTCCTTTGTAGTAAAATATTCCAGCCGTTCGTTTATTTCTTTTTCATTAAAATAAAGCAAAGCAAATTTCACAAAAATATTTCCGTGCTTGGCTTCTGATGTCCACAGGTCACGGTAAAAAAGTTTTAGTTCTTCATCCTGTAAAGCATCACAAACTAATTTAAACCGCTCTGCACCGCGACATTCAATAATGGAAGCTAATAACATTCTGTCCAGCGTTCTTGCTTCTCTGTCACTGCGACAGAGTTTTATCAATGCACTTACATACGCATCTTCCGACATTTCTTTTCGCAGTTGAACACCGCGTTTTTCCATCAGTTGATATACTTGCTGAAAGTGTTCAAGTTCTTCCAAGGCGGTTTCAATCAGTTCAGGAATTATCTCAGTGCGGTCGGGCATTTTTGCTACAAAGCTTAATGCCATTGAACTTGCTTTGCGTTCGCAATCGGCATGGTCTTGTAAAAAACTGTTGAAGTCGTTGAGCACGCAATCAAGCCAGGCTTGTGGTGAGGCGGCTTTGAGCTCGGGAGCAAGTTTCATTCGTCTCTTGAAATCTTATTTAAAAATCCCAAATCCCTTGTGAGCAGCGCTTTGCCGAGGTAATAAATATTATCTTCTTTTATATTGTCGAGATAGGGCGTAGTCTTTTCTTTTACCGCAGCCCCAAAGTAAAACCAATCATCATTTTTGATGAAGTCCATTTCTTTTCCCTCAGGTTTAAGCAGGTTTTTTGCCAGAAAATAAAGGTCATCGTCTTTTATATGTTTCAAATAAATTTCGTTGTGATGTAAAATAGTCTTTCCGAAAAAATAAAGGTCATTATTTTCTACTCTTTCAAGTGCAGTGGTGTCGCTGGTTATCATATAGAAACCAAGTGCATGCAGGTCTCTGCCACTATAGTGCGATTGCGCAACGCTACTGACAGCAATAACTGAAAAACAAAAAATGAAAAATGATTTCATTTATTCAAACGACTCAATCGTGTTTTTAATTATCGCAGTGCATTCCAGCAATTGTTCTTCAGTAATAATCAGCGGTGGCGCAAAGCGTATAATATCTCCGTGTGTGGGTTTTGCAAGCAAACCATTCTCTGCAAGTTTAAGGCAAATATCCCATGCGGTTTTTCCGTTTTTGGGAGTAACAATAATTGCATAAAACAAGCCTTTTCCACGAACAAGTTTTATCATTTCTGATTTAATGTTTCTTAATTCTTTGCCAAGAATTTCACCAAGTCGCTCAGAATTCTCAGCAAGTTTTTCTTCATTTAAAACTTCAAGGGCAGCTATACTAACCTTTGCTGCAACGGGGTTTCCGCCATAGGTAGAGCCATGCTCACCCGGTTTGATGCATAACATTATTTCATCATCTGCTAAAACAGCAGAAACCGGATAAATCCCACCAGATAAAGCTTTACCTAATATCAATACATCGGGACGAACATTTTCATGTTCGCAAGCCAGTAGTTTTCCTGTTCTGCAAAGTCCGGTCTGCACTTCGTCTGCAATAAATAACACATTGTTTTTTTTGCACAATTCAGCGCATGAAGACAGATAGCCCTCATCGGGAACTACTACACCTGCTTCACCTTGTATGGGTTCAACCAAAAAACCGGCAACTGTTTTATCCTGCAAAGCATTTTCAAGTGCTTTAATATTGTTGTAAGGAATTTTTATAAAACCCGGAGTGTACGGACCAAAACCTGAATAGGAGTCGGGGTCTGTTGATGCTGAAACTACGCTGATAGTACGCCCGTGAAAATTTCCTTCGCAGACAATAATTTTTGCTTGATTTTCGGCAACACCTTTTTTTGTGTAAGCCCATTTGCGCGCAAGTTTCAGTGCTGTTTCAACACCCTCAGCACCGGTGTTCATAGGCAACACTTTATCATAGCCAAAATAAGCGGTAATGTATTTTTCGTATTTGCCTAGTGTATCATTATAAAACGCACGTGAAGTGAGTGAAAGTTGCTGAATCTGTTCAATCAAAGCGTTCACAATTTTTGGGTGATTGTGACCCTGATTTAATGCTGAATAAGCAGAAAGAAAATCAAAGTATTTTTTGCCTTCTGTATCCCAGACATAAACACCTTCGCCTTTTGATAGCACAACCGGAAGCGGATGATAATTATGCGCTCCGTATTTATCCTCCAACTCAATAGCCTGTTGTGCTTTTGTTTTTGATTCCAACATCATTTCCATGTTCTTTATTTTGTAGCAAAGATATGGAAATAGGCTAATTTATTTTTCTTTAAATAAAGCTCCTTTTTTTGATGTAATTCAAGTTGATGTAAGATTTATATATGCAGTAGCTGAATTTACTTCTTTGTAATGGTAAACTCAACGCGCCTGTTCATTTTCCGGCCTTCTTCGGTATCATTTTTTGCAATTGGCTTTGAACTTCCGAAACCGTTATAGGTCATGCGGGTAGGGTCAATGTCAAACATGACCAGGAAATTAACTACAGCCTGAGCACGCTGCAAGGAAAGTTTTTTATTGCCTTCTTCATTTCCGCTTTCATCGGTGTGTCCGTCAATACGTATATTCATACCAATACTGTTGTTCATCATATTAACCAACTTGATTAACTCGGCCTCAGACTGAGGAAGGATTTCAGCTTTGGCTTTTGCAAAATATAAGCGTTCAAGAACTGTGGGTTTTGCATCGGGCTGAGCTTTTGCCTGAACAATTGCTTTTTGCTGTGTAAGCGCCTGATTGATGGCTTTCAGCTCTTCCAGTTTCTGGCGTACTTCCTGAATTTTTTTGTCAATTTCCTGCTCGTTCATCATTTCCTTAATAGAAAGCGGGTCAATTAATTGTTCAGCAGGCGCTTTTTCTTTAAGCGCTTCTTCTTTCCATGCAGGATTTTTCTGAGCCAGTCCGGCTACAGGACTAACATTTGAAGAAACAAAGAATGGTTCGGCAGAAGTTCCGGTTTCAACTACGGCAACATCATCAATATAATAATAAGCATATTCACCTTTACCCAAGGAAGGGGATGGCATATAAGGGGTTTTTACTTTGCTGAAAAAATTACCGATGGTTATGTATTTCTCGCCACCCTTTGCTGTAAAGCTTCCGGTAACTTTTTTCCAGTTCTTAGTATCTTTTAAAAAGTTTTCGCTCAGGTTATTTACCTGAGGTCTGCAAGGTCCGGGGTTTAATTTAAATCCGCCCTCAGATGCAACACTTTCATAACATTCAAAGGTAGTTTCAACTACACTTGATATTTTATCGGGTGAAAAGTAGGCGCCTATGTTGCCAATTGCATATTTTGAATTTTCGGCAAGACAAATGCTGAATTCAACTGAATAGCTTTTTCCGGCAACCAGGGGTTGTTTTAAAAGAGCCTGTGCATAAACCCTGTAACGCTCGTGATAAACGGTAAGTCCTATATAACCGTCACCGCTCATTGCTTCCTGATATCCAACTACGTTATCGGGTACTCCACACTTATCACTGCAGCGGTGGAAATAATCTATTGAGCCGGCAGTTGGCTGAATCCAGTTTTCGATGTAGAGCTGACGTTTGCCTAATTCTTTAGGACAAACCGTATGTTCTTCAAAGCTTGGGTTTGGAACAAGGTTTTGAGCTTCTGTTGCTGCAACAGTGAGCAATAGGGCGGGAATAAGAGCGTATTTTTTTGCCATTATTTAAATAAAGTGAAGGCTAATACGCAGTTCGACCAATTAAGGTTTTACCATAATGAACAATGGATAATTGATAGTGGAAAATGAAAAACCAGCCAATAATTGTGAATGGTCAATTAGGGTGACTATTTTACAATCAAAAGTGGAATTGAAATGTTGTGTCGAACGGCCTCAAGCGTGGTTCCCAGAATAATATCTTTTAATCCGCGGTGACCGTGAGCGCCCATTACCAGTAAATCACAATTAGTTGAATTCACTATTTCAGGAATACTCTTTTTGGGGTTTCCGAAGCCGAGCTTTATTTCAACAGAAAAACCTTTTGAAGCTAATTCTGTCTTGTATTTTTCTAAGTTCTGTTTATCGGTTTCAGTTTCAAGGTCATCAATCTCACTGTCCATAAGACGCGCTCCGGCAGTTTCCACAATATGAATTAAAACATATTCAGCCTCTTTGCTTCCCTGGGAAATGGCGTGACTTATTGCTTTGCTGTCGCTGTTGCTGAAATCCACAGTAACTCCAATGCGCCTGTATTTTTTCTCGGTACTGATTTTTAAATCCAATGGCGAACCATCAGGAACCTTGCTTTCTTTCTGCATTCTTTTCTCTAATAAAGGACCAAAGGTAATATACAACAATAACAGACCTGCTGCAATAATCAGCGGCACAACCGTTAAATAGAGTATTGCCGGATTTTGTGAAGCGCTTATCCATTCGCCTATTTTTTCAATTACAAGTTTGGCATTGAGTGAAACAATAATCAACGCGATTAGCCACGCTAAAATTTTCACCCAAAGTTTTATGGCAAATTCACCCATCTGCTTTTTATTGCTGGTGAAATGGATAAGAGGAATTACCGCAAACCCTAACTGCATGCTTAATATTACCTGACTTAATATAAGGAGTTGTCCGGTTGCACCTTCACCAAAAAGATAGATGACAATAAATGCGGGTATAATTGCAATCAAGCGAGTAATTAATCTTCGAAGCCATGGCTGAATACGTAAATTCAAATAACCTTCCATTACAATTTGTCCCGATAAGGTTCCGGTAAGAGTTGAACTTTGGCCTGATGCAATGAGGGCTATAGCAAAAAGAGCGGGAGCAAGGCTTGTTCCAAGAACATCATTTAGTAATTTGTGAGCATCCTGAATTTCTGAAACTTCATTTAATCCGTTGGTGAAAAATGCAGCGGCAGCAAGAATTAATATTGCTGCATTTACAAATAGCGCAAGGTTAAGTGCAATAGCGGTATCAATAAAATTGAACTTAATGGCTTCCCATATTCCTTTTGAGGTACGTTCAAATTTCCGTGTTTGCACCAATGAAGAATGTAAATACAGATTGTGCGGCATTACCGTTGCACCAATAATTCCGATGGCTATATAAAGTGCATCAGCATTCAGGGCAGATGGTATAAAACCTTTTACCAGTTCAGCGCCATCTGGCTTTGCAAAAATAAGTTCTGCAATAAATGCTACGCCTATTGTTGCAATTAACGCGAGAATAAATGCTTCCATTTTGCGCATGCCATAGCGTTGCAAAACCAGCAGCAACAGCGTATCTGCAACCGTTATGGAAACACCAACCAGCAAAGGAAGACCAAACAATAATTGAAGTCCGATTGCCATACCGATTACTTCGGCAAGGTCGCAGGCGGCAATGGCTATTTCAGCAAGCAGCCAGTTGAAAAAATTAATAACAGGATGATAGGTTGCGCGTGATGCCTGTGCTAAATCCATTCCGCGCACTAATCCTAAACGAGCGCTCAGGCTTTGCAGCATCAAGGCCATAAGGTTGCTCATCAATAATACCCACAACAATTGGTATCCGAATTTGCTGCCACCGGCAATATCCGTTGCCCAGTTTCCCGGATCCATGTAACCAACGCTTACCAGATATGCCGGACCAAGAAAGGCAAATAATTTTTTAGAAAATCCTGTTTTCTTTGCTGTGTCAACGCTTCCGTGAACCTCTTCCAATGATTTTCCTGAATGGTATTTCATTGCTTTGCTGTTGCTAAAATATTTTTTGCCACCTCGTTGCTGATGAAAAAAGCTTTGCCTTTGTTTACAGCTATTTGCAGCGAACGGTCAAAATCATTGATGTCATTTATTTTTATGGTACTGCCTAAGGTTAGTTCTGTTTTGGCAAGGTATTGCAGAAAAGTAGGGCTGTGGTCAACAACACCTGTCATCATACACACTTCATTTTTTTTGAACGTAGATAATAGTGCAGACTTCTGAATTTGCAGTTTTCCATTTGAATCAGGAATAGGGTCGCCATGCGGGTCAACTTTAGGATAGTCAAGAAATTTATCAATTTGTTCCACTAATTTTTCTGAATTAATGTGCTCTAATTGTTCGGCAAGGTCATGCACTTCATCCCAGCCGAACTCTAATTTTTCTACCAAAAACATTTCCCAGAGGCGGTGTTTGCGGATGATAGTGAGGGCGATTTTTTCGCCTTTTATAGTGAGTTTTACACCGTAATATTTTTCATAATTAATCAGTTTTTTGTCAGAAAGTTTTTTCAGCATATCTGTTACCGAAGCCGCTTTGGTGTTCATTTTTTGGGCAATAGCGTTGGTTGTAACCGCACCTTTTTCACCAGCCACTAATTTGTAAATTGCTTTGAGGTAGTTTTCTTCGGTGAGTGAATTCATTGTGTCGGTAATTTCGTTGCAAATGTAAAATATATTTAGATTAAAATAAAAATAAATTTTAGACTAGTCTAAAAAATAATTATGTTTGTGCCGTTATTAATTCAAATTTATGATATAATGAAACAACTGATACTATTTGCAAACCTCTTTGTACTGCTGGTTTCCTGCGAAAAATTAGTTCCATCGCTTCCGGCTGATGATGAACTATTAGATGGTCCAGTGGAAGGACTGACTTCTGCCCAACAGGCAATTTTTCTCGAAGGTGATGCGGCTTTTAATAATCAGGTTTTTACTGCTGAAACAGGACTCGGTTCTATTTTCGTAGCCACAAGTTGCGGCACTTGTCATGCCGGGGATGGTAAGGGGCATCCGTTTACAACGCTGACACGGTTCGGTCAGCCCGACACGAACGGTAACCAATTTTTAAATCAGGGTGCACCGCAACTTCAGAACCGTGCATTGCCCGGTTTTACCCCCGAGCAAATTCCGGCAGGAGCAACGTCATCAAAGTTTACCCCACCTGCTAACACCGGTCTGGGATTTATTGAATTGGTTTCAGATGCTGATATTCTTGCCATGGCTGACCCGAATGATGCAGATGGTGATGGTATTTCCGGTGTTCCTAACTGGAAACATATTCCTGATTATCTGGAAGAATTGGACAATACAATTTCTCAAAATGGAAAATACATCTGCCGTTTTGGTAAGAAAGCTGGTGCTTATAATCTGCTTCATCAAACGGTAAATGCATACAATCAGGATATTGGAATCACATCGGTGTTTGAGCCCAAAGATGTTTATTCAGGACTTGAAACCGATCCGGAAGTTTCCACGCAAGTAGTAAATGATGTTGTGTTTTATTTACAAACTTTAAAAGCTCCCATTCAGCGTAATCAGGATGATGCACAAGTTCAGCAAGGCGGTCAGGTGTTTATCAATATCGGTTGTGAAAACTGTCATAAACAAACATTGACAACAGGATTTTCTTCTGTTGATGCACTTTCTAACAAAGAGTTTCATCCCTATACCGATTTGCTTTTGCATGATATGGGAAGTGGTTTGGATGATGGTTATACAGAAGGAGGAGCTTTAACATCTGAATGGAGAACACCTGCTCTCTGGGGCTTGGGTCTTTCACCAAATTCACAAGGCGGACAATATTTTCTATTGCACGATGGCAGAGCCACAACTATTCAGCAGGCAATTGAAATGCACGGTGGCGAAGCTGAAAACAGCAACATTCAGTTTCAAAATCTTTCGCAGACAGAGAAAGATGTGTTACTCAAATTTTTAAAATCATTGTAGCATGGACAGAAAAGAATTTATAAAAACCTGTGGTATTGCCTGCCTTGGTGGCAGCGCCTTGTCAGTGTTTCTTCAAAGTTGTGCCAGTGCAAATTATTTTGCACAAACAAGTTTGAATGAAAATAAAATCATTCTGCCCAAAATAGAATTTATAAAAACGCAAGACGACAAAACTTCGCAACGCAAATACGTGTTAGTGAAAACTGAAAAACTCAATTTCCCGATTTGCATTTATAAAACAGGTGAAGAATACACCGCGCTGTTGTTGGAATGCACACATAAAGGTTGTGAACTTCATCCGTCAGGAGATTTTCTTATTTGTCCCTGCCACGGCAGCGAATTCACCAACAAAGGAATTGTGCAAAACCCGCCTGCTGAAGAAAATTTAAAAACATTTTTAATCACTACAGACCATGAAAATATTTACATACAGTTATAGTATTAGCTCGCAAAGGCGCAAAGAGCGCGAAGGAAAAACAAACAGCCAAGTATACTTTGCGTCCTCTGCGCCTTTGCGAGCAATAACTCTTGCATTAGTTTTACTTTTTGGCGTTTTTTCAGCAGCAAATGCACAGAAAGACAGCGCCTTTATCAAACGTGTTTTGCCTGATACAGCCAAGATAAAATTAAACATGGATGCGGTGTATAACCGTCCGTTTTTAACGGTTGGTAAATTACCGATTGCTATTGGTGGATATTTAGAAGCCAATACTCAATACTCAGCTACTGATGGAGTTTCGGATGATTTCTCTTTTCAATTTCGCAGATTTACTTTGTTCTTTTCTTCCACCATTGCCAAGAAAATAAAATTCCTTTCAGAGATAGAATTTGAAGATGGAACCAAAGAAATAAATCTTGAATTTGCTGCAATGGATATTGAGTTTCATCCTTTGGTAAATCTGCGCGGAGGGATAATGATGAACCCGATTGGCGCGTTTAATCAGAACCATGACGGACCGCGGTGGGACTTTGTTGACCGCCCGATTTCTGCAACCACCATTCTTCCCGCCACCTTATCCAATGTGGGTTTTGGGTTGCACGGAAAATATTTTGCGCACAACTGGATTGTGGGTTACGAAGCCTATCTCACCAACGGTTTCAACGACAAAATAATTTCAAATACCGAAAACAGAACTTCGCTACGTGCCGGAAAATCTGACCCTGATAAATTTGAAGAAAGTAACAGTGGCTTGCCCATGTTCAGCGGAAAAATTGCAGTGCGAAACCGCAAAATAGGAGAGTTGGGAATTTCATATACGACTGGAGTTTTCAATAAATGGAAACAAGACGGTTTGGTGCTTGACAGCAAACGCAGCGCCACAGCTATTGCTGCTGATTTCAGTACTTCACAGTTCAACAACAGATTATACATTGTTGCTGAAGTTGCAAAAGTATTTGTGGATGTTCCATCAACGTATAGCCAGACTTTCGGAACGCAACAATGGGGCGGATTTATTGATATTATCGGAACCGTTGTTCAACGTAAAGTATTGGGATGGGAAAAAGCAAAACTCAACCTTGGTATGCGTCTTGAATATGCCGATTACAACATCGGGAAATTCATAGAAACAGGCGGTAATATTGCAGATGATGTGTGGGCTGTTGTTCCATGTATTGCTTTTCGACCCGTGGGAACAACAGTTCTGCGTTTGAATTACCGCTATCAGCAGCAACATGATTTACTTGGAAATCCGCCAACAAAAACAGGAATAATACAGTTTGGGTTTTCAACGTATTTCTGATAATTGTTTTTACTTTTGCCGCAAATAAATTAACTATGAAAAACTCGTTCTACCTATTGATTGCATCATTTGCGGTTATAAGTGCCTGCAAAACCACCAAAGAAACTAGCACCACAACTACTACTAACACTACAGAAGTTAAAGCTGATTGCGGAAGTGCTGCTTATAGCTATGCAGCCGATATAAAGCCAATTTTTAATCAGAATTGCAACGGTTGTCATGGTCCGGTGAAATTGCGCGGAGCACTTGATTTTACTATTGATGAAGTGCTTTATGCTCAGGCAAAAAGCGGTAAATTAGTTTGTGCCATCAGACAGGAAAAAGGCTGTGCTGCTATGCCGGCATACAATCCCAAATTACCTGACGAAACAATTAAAAAGATTGAATGCTGGGTTAACAGCGGAATGGCACAGTAATGTATAAACTGCTTATCAGGCCTTTTCTCTTTTTATTTTCGCCTGAAAGTATTCACCATTTTACATTTCGTTTTATAAAAGTTGCTTTTGCAATTCCTTTTGTAAAAGGCATTGTTGCTGCACTTTATACGCCAAAAAATCCAAAACTGGAACGCGAGGTGTTCGGAATAAAATTCCCTAATCCTGTTGGACTGGCAGCGGGTTTTGATAAAGATGCAAAACTGTTTGACGAGCTCTCTGCCTTTGGCTTCGGCTTTATCGAAATAGGTACGCTTACGCCCAAACCACAACCCGGAAATGATAAACCACGTCTGTTTCGTTTGCCTGAAGACAGCGGTTTAATCAACCGAATGGGCTTTAATAACGAAGGTGCAGATGCAGCAGTTGAACGTTTGAAGAAAAATAAACACGATGTTATAATTGGCGGAAACATTGGCAAAAATAAACTCACGCCCAACGAAAATGCGTTGGATGATTATGTTTATTGCTTCAACACCTTGTTTGATTATGTGCATTATTTTGTGGTGAATGTAAGCTCGCCTAACACGCCCGGTCTGCGCGACTTGCAGGAGAAAGAACCACTTACCAGTTTGCTTTCTGAATTACAGAAACTGAATAATGCCCGACCCAAACCCAAACCTATTCTGCTGAAGATTGCGCCCGATTTAACTAACTCACAATTGGATGATATTATTGACATCGTGCGCGATACAAAAATTGCAGGAGTAATTGCAACGAATACAACAATCAGTCGTGATAATCTAACTTCTGATATCCAACTTCTAACCTCTATTGGTGCAGGCGGACTGAGCGGACTGCCCGTGCGAGAGCGAAGCACCGAAGTAATAAAATACCTTTCAGAAAAATCTAAAAAGGCTTTCCCTATTATTGGAGTAGGGGGCATACACTCACCCGATGATGCTATTGAAAAACTTAATGCCGGTGCCACGCTGGTTCAGCTTTACACAGGCTTTATTTATGAAGGGCCAGGTCTTGTAAAGAAGATTTGCGATAGGATTTTAATCTAACAAACATTGTTGTTTACATTTGGCAGCATATTTGTTTTTCGATTCTGTGTATGAAAAAACTATTACTACTTTCAGCAGCATTGCTTCAATTGTTTACCGGCTGCGTAAGCTCACAAAAAGCGCTTAACAGCGGAAACTTTGATGCGGCCATTTATAAATCCATACACAAACTGCAGCGCAATCCTGCAAATAATAAACAGATAATTGTACTGGAAAAAGCATTTTACAAAGCTCAGCAAACAGATTTTGACCGCATAGCCTTTATGCAAAAAGAAGGAAGCCCCGATAAATGGGATGATATTTATGCCGTGTATGACCGTATTAAAAGCCGTCAGCAGCAAATAAAATCATTGCAGGTATTAAATCTGCGTGATAAGAATAAACAAATCATACGTCAGGCAACCTTCAATTTTATTGATGTTGACAATGAACTGATACAGTCAAAGCAAAAGGCAGCTCAGTATTTTTATGCCCACGGAAATTCTTTGTTAGAAAAAGGAGGCCGCTTTAATGCCCGTGATGCATACACTGATTTTATACAGGTAAAATCGTACTACTCAATCTTTCAGGATGTGGACGATAAATTGTTGGCAGCGCAGGAAGCCGGTACCACCAAGGTATTATTTAAAATGCAGAAAGATAATCCCGGTCAGCTGCCCCCATCGTTTGAGCAGGAGTTGCTGAAGATAAGTTTGCAGGAGCTAAACCGCCAGTGGATGCGCTATTATACTTCGGATATAAAAGGTACAATTTACGATTATAACATTGTAGTAAATTTAAAAGTAATTGATGTTTCACCCGAACTGGTAAAAGAAAAATATTACAGTGAAACCAAAAAGGTAAAAGACGGGTGGGAATACAAACTCGATTCAAAAGGCAATGTAATGAAAGACAGCCTGGGCAATGATATAAAACAACCCAAATACAAAACCATAAAGTGCGATGTGGTTGAAACACATTTCTCGAAATCAGCACGGGTGGCTGGAACGCTTGATTATATTGATAACCACAGCAAGCAACTGATGCATACCGATAACATTTCATCCGATTCGTTTTTTGAAGACGGGTTAGTAGTGGTTTTAGGTGGCGATGTAAATGCACTTACCCCTGAAACGAAGGCAAAAATTGGCAAAAGGCCATTGCCCTATCCCGATCCTTTCAGCATGCTGTTGCAGGCAGGTGCTACACTTAAAGGAATGGTTAAAGATTTACTGCTCCGGAATACCGCAATATTACAATAGCCGGGCTGTTTATAGCTGATATTAGTCAATAATAATTAATTAGACAACGGTGTATTATTCTGTTAAACTAATTACATTTGCCTCAAATTCAAAAACTAAAAAACAAACATGAAAAAACTAAAATTATTTTCAATGGCATTGCTTCTGGTTGCAGGAGGAATGGTATTAATTACAGCATGCAATAAAAAGGATGATCCTGCAAGTATTTTAGGAACCTGGAAAGTTACAGGAGCAGTATTTAACCCGGCTTTTAATCCGGGAACCGGGCTTACCACCGATGCTTATTCTTTGATGTTCGCGCAGCCATGCAGCCAGGATGATCTTGTTATCTTTCAGGATAACGGAACTTTAATCAATGATGAAGGTGCTTTGAAATGCGACAGCCTAAGTCCACAGCAATCAACCGATAATTATACATTTTCTGGTACAACCCTTTCCATAATTAGTACTACTGATACTACAAATCTGATTAATGTTTCAATTACTTCATCAACTCTGAGCGGTACTATAATCAATATTTTTGGTTCAAGTACACCAGCAAACGTTGATATGACCTTAACCCGTCAATAGTATTCTTCTTTACTGTTAAATAAAAAGCCAGCTTGCCTAAGGCAAGCTGGCTTTTTTAATGAGATACTGTTTATCTGTTTTTTATTGAATGGTCAGTTGTTATTTAACCACACTTAATTTCTTGCTTATAACTTCTGAGTTGGTGTATATTCTAACAAAATATTCACCGGCATATAGCGTGCGCGTATCAAAATAGCTGATGGTGCTGCCTTGATTTAACATTGATTTTTGAATAAGTCTTCCACTGATATCATACAACTCCATCCGTACATTTTCTTTAAGTAAACCACTCATCTGAACTCCAACAAAATCACTGGCGGGATTTGGGAAAATGCTCAGAATTAGTTCATCTGAATAATTTTCTGCAGTCCCGGTGGTAGACGGAGGATAAATAGTAACAGATTCAGTAATGATACTAATCTTGCGGTTAGCCCACACTCCGTAAAAAGTAGGTCCAATCAGATAAGGATAAGCAGAGTTCCAGTTATCATCAACCGTGGCGAAATAACAATATGTTCCTGCTGGGTATTCGGGCGTAACACAAAAGCGTCCGTTATGTTCATCCAGATAATCAGGAGTAGAAGGTGAGGTGGGGATGAATTCGTAATCTTCCCTGAAATAGCCTAGAAAATAAGTACTTCCTACAGCAGGACCGTCTGCTACATCTGTCCCGTCTGCATGATGAGTTCTCACAGTAATATTTCTCAATTGATAACTTGAATTCATTCGGGTAATACCGCCTGTTCCGTCCACATTCAGGTAGCCGTAAGCCCCGTAAACCGGGTAGCCATCATAGGCAAAACCAATCAATGGCGAGTGTTGTGAACTATTGATAACATACAACCCATCGGAAGGAAACGAATCGCAAACATCTGATAGGACATTAATATCAAGACTAAACGCACTTGGATTTTGATGATGATGATAATTACCAATGGCCGGATGTGCTTTTGCACAATCAAATCCGCCCATTTCAGCAGGAATGGCATCACGATTCCACGCTTGGGTAGTTCCCATACCACCAGGGCATTGAGGATTTCCGGGACCACCACATAAAGCACCGGTTGTTGTATTCCACGCTACACCATCACGGTAATCAAACATGGCGACACCATTAATAAATACGCCAATGTTACCACCAGAAGTTGCCGTAAATGTTCCTGAAGTATTTGCTACAGGTGTAAGAGGGATTTTAAAAATAGCATTCTGGTCGGTAGCCTGTGATGGATTTCCATCTCTAAACGGACCTGAGATATAAGCTGGAATTCCGTTAGTAGTAGCATAAGCAAAGTTGGCTGAATACTGCACTATTTGAACATTTGCCAGAACATTATCCTGTATTGGCGTCATGTTTCCGGTAACATAATGGCGTCCCATAATTGTGTTATTCTGCAACCACGATGTGATTGCGGGATTGGTTTGCGCAATGGCTATAAGGTTTGCAGCTGAAAAGAGTTGTAGTAAAATGATTTTTTTCATAATTAAAATATTCAGGATTTGTTTGTTAAATTTATTGGAATAGACTTTACTTGATAGTCGAAGGTTTAAAAATAGTTTTAGGATACGAAAAATCAGGGTTAAAAAGAAACTCCTTATCCGAGAGCGTGAGCAAAAAAGTAATTACATCAACCCGCTCGTTGGAGCTTAATACAACAGGGTTTTGCAACTGTTTTGCAAGTGTTTTACTTGCATGAATGCCCGAAGTATAATGGTTGAGAACATCCCTGAGTTTTTTGAATCTGCCATCGTGCATATAAGGATACGTGAATTCAATGTTACGCAGCGTGGGCACTTTAAATTTCAATGAGTCATCCGCATTTTGTGTCACCTTTATTCTTCCGAAATCATTCAATGTTGCATCAACCGGCAAGCCGTTATTTTCAAAACCAAGATTGGTAAATAATGGCTCAGCATGACACGAAGCGCAGTTCTTCTGAAACAAAGAATATCCGTTTTGCTCCTGTGCCGTGAACGTGGTTTGCTTACGCATAACACTGTCGTATTTTGAATTGGCACTTACCAGCGTAAGCATGAACTGGGCAATGGCTTTTAAGGTATGTTCGCCTGTTATAACGCTGTCCTTAAACGCTGCATAAAATAGCCCGCGATACATTGCTGATTGCTGTATTTTAACTACAACATTTACCATCGTACTACCCATTTCATCGGGGTGGGTAATGGGTGCCAGCGCCTGCATATCTAAGTGGTTGATGGCTCCGTCCCACATAAATAATTTACTCCATGCAAGGTTCATCAGTGCCGGTGAATTGCGTGTACCTATGCTGTCGCCAATACCATGACTTAGCGCATGGTCAATATGTGTAAACGCTGAATACTGTGAGTGACAACTCGCGCATGAAATGGTATTGCTGGCAGAAAGAACAGGGTCGTAAAACAAGGCTCTTCCCAATTCAATCTTTTCAACTGCCAGCGGATTTTTTGAAAAATCATACGCTGGATTTGGCCACTTTTCAGGAACGGTAAACAGTTGCTTTTCCCTTGCTTTAAAAGAAAGCAGCGCAAAAACAAATAAACATAACAGAAAAAAAACGGTTCTCATTTTTACTGAATACTAAAAGCTTTTGATACAATTTCAGAAAGCGAAACCGCTTCTTTCCCGGGCGACATAATGTGATTTTGTTTGCTCAAATCTATTTGAGAAATCAACTTATCCAAATCAAGTTTAATGTTTAGTATTTCAGTGTTACCTATTTCAAGAACCACTGTTTGCATAGCGTTGAAAGGTTTCTGATAACCGCCAAGGTGAAATGTAAATTCATTGTTTCGGGCAGTGCAGCGCTTACTTTTTCCCTCAAGTTTAAAATTGATGTAACCGCTTTGCCAGGTCCAGTACATTCCTTTGGTGGGGTCTAAGTCTCCACCCATTGCGCCTGCAACATTGGTACTGCTGTCAATACCAATATTGAATTTAACCTTGTTGTAGTTTAGTTGAGAAGATTGTTTTAATTGAACACTTAATGAATTAATAAGTACGGCATCTATCAGGTGAAAACTATTTTGTTCCTTCCATATGGTAGTTTCGTTCAGCAGCAATTCAATCCCTGAAATATAAAAGCGCAATACCTCCATCGTAATACTGTCGCCATTGCTGTAAAAAACCTTGTCGGCAACCAAAGTGTTGTTACCCATAACAGGATTAAATTGCAGAGTCAACACTTTTTCAGTTTGCGCAGTTACAATCCCCACTTGAAAAAGCAACAACAAAAATATATCAGTAATTCTGTATTTCATTTGCAAAATAATCAACTGAATTTACGCTGTAAAATTATTTTGTTTCACGCTGAAGCGTGTTACAGAATTATAAAAATAAGTAATAAAATTTGGTCAGGGAAATTATTTCCGTTCATATTTCCAGTTACGGCCTTTGCCTTCGGCAATCCATTCAAGCGAGGTTTCCATGCGCCTTTCGCGGGTCTCTTCTGTTTTGGCTTCGGTTATCCATAGCACATACTCGCGTTTGGCAGAAGTACTGAACGCCTGAAAATGCGCCAGTGCTTTTTTGCTGTGCTTTAATACGTCTATAAAATAATCGGGAACAACAACAGGTGGCTGTTCTTTTTTTGCGCGTGGAGGAAGTTTAACTCAATCATCGTGCAGCTTCTTCGCCTGCTTAATAAAATCAAGAGTTACTTTATCTGGAGGCAAGTCTTTCAGCGATGTAATTCTTCCAAGGTTGCCCATCGCTTCACCACCCTGGTTGGCGCGTTCCTGCAAATAATTCTTAGGATCTTTGAGCAGTTTCCCTTTCCACAAAATAAATGCCGCGTGGCTTTTAAAAGCGGCTATGCCGGCAAATATTCCTTTGTAATCAAACGTGGGGTGTCCCCATTTTATGGTTTCCTGCACCTCGGGACAGCCTTTGTGAATAAGGTTACGCAGGTGTATTATAATTGGTTGTGCGAAGGGCTGCGCCTTTTCAATATAGGTATCAATGCGAGGGTCTGTTGCGCTCATTCCTAAATTCGTAATAATTCGCTATTCGTAACCTACCAGGTCTTCTCAAAATCCTCTTTCTTAAATTCCGTTGTTCTGTCAGAATAATAAGAGGTGTAGCCCTTCTTCAATTTCATCGGGTCTTTGTTGCCAATGCGGGAAAGCAATGCAATGGGAAAAAGAAAAATATAAAACACAACACTTAGCAAAATCTTCGGTACAATCATTCCCAATACTTCAGCTAATTTATACCAGGCCCAAGAAATTTTGGAAGAAAGAAAATCGGAAAACATTCCGGTTAATCCAATTCCTAATGCAACATACAGCATCCACTGTTTTGCCGAAACTAAAAACAAAACAATAAATCCCACCGCAATGGTGAGCATAGTTTCAAGGTTTTTTTCTTTTGTCATAGTTGTAACCCTCTCCTTTGGAGAGGGCAGGGTGAGGCTTAAAACAATGTGTAAACAAAAGGTGCAACTGCGCTTCCACCACCAAATACAATCAGCATTCCGAGCAGAACTAATACAATGACGATAGGCGCTAGCCACCATTTTTTACGTTCCTTCAGGAACATCCATAAGTCTTTTAAGAAATCCATGTTAATTAAGTTGAAAAGTTTAGAAGGTTAAAAAGTTTAGAAAGTTTTTTGTTTGTTAGAATTATTTCATTTTCAAATTTTCAAATTATCTAATCGAGCTTAAATTCTTCCATCCATTTATCCCGTTCCTGCCAGCTTGGTTGCTCGGTTTTGGTAAACAAATAATCACCAACGACTAAGTAATCCATTTCGGTGCGCATAAAGCATCGGTAAGCATCTTCGGGAGTGCAAACCACGGGCTCCCCACGCACATTGAAACTGGTGTTTACCACCAGACCATAACCTGTCTTTTGTTTAAATGCGTTTATCAATTCCCAGTAGCGCGGGTTGGTTTCTTTATGAACCGTTTGTATCCGTGCTGAAAAATCAAGGTGCGTTACCGATTGTATATCACTGCGAAGATAATAAAGTCGTTCCCACAAAGGCAAATCGTGATAGTTGGCAGGAAGTTCTTTTCTGCGTTCTTTCTTAACAGGAGCTATCATCAGCATGTAAGGTGAAATGCCTTCCAGCTCAAAATAATCTTTGCAATCTTCTGCTAAAACTGAAGGCGCAAACGGGCGGAACCCTTCACGGTATTTTATTTTCAGATTTAGTTTTTTCTGCATTTCTGCATTGCGTGCATCACCAAGTATACTGCGGTTTCCCAAAGCTCGCGGACCAAATTCCATTCTTCCCTGAAACCAGCCTACAACATTTCCTTCGGCTAATAAATCAGCCGCGCGTTTTGCCAAATCACTAAAAGCAATTTTATGAAAAGGCGCTTTATGTTTGCGCGCCATTATTTCTATTTCTTTGTCGGAATACTCAGGACCAAGATAAGAACCAAGCATGTCATCCATCTTGCCGCTTGGTTTGCGCTCCGCACCGAAATACATATAATGCATTGCCTGCGCTGCTCCTAATGCTCCACCTGCATCTCCGGCAGCAGGCTGGATAAAAATATCATCAAATAATTTTGCACGTAACAGTTTCCCATTGGCAACGCAATTGAGTGCCACTCCGCCTGCCATGCACAGGTATTTAGAGCCTGTCAGGCGTTTTGCTTCGGCAGCCATTTTTAAAACAATCTCCTCTGTTACTTCCTGTATGGCAAATGCAAGATTGCAATGATGTTGCTCCAGTTCGCCTTCACCACCGCGTTTCTTCATCCCGAAAAGCGCATCAAACTTAGCGTCATGCACCATGCGCAAGCCTGTTGCATAATTGAAATAATCCTGATTTAGGTGGATAGAACCATCATCTTTTATATCTACCAGATTCTCTTTAATAAGTTTTATATAATTCCTTGTTTGCTCTGCATCGGGATTTCCGTAAGGAGCCAATCCCATCAATTTATATTCACCTGAATTAACTGTAAAACCTAGGTAATAGGTGAACGCAGAATACAGCAAACCAACCGAATGTGGGAACTTTAATTCTTTTAAAAACTTTAAATCATTTCCTTTTCCGTGTGCAATAGATGCAGTTGCCCATTCGCCAACTCCATCAATGGTAAGCACAGCTGCATCTTCAAAAGGCGAAGGAAAAAATGCACTGGCTGCATGCGAAAGATGATGCTCAGGAAAAAGCAGCTTTACTTTTTTCTTATCGTAATCGCCCACATTTTTGAGTTCATCAAAAATCATTTTCTTCAAAAACAGTTTCTCTTTTGCCCACACCGGAATGGCGGTGAGAAAAGAAACCAAACCTTTTGGAGCGAAGGCATAATACGTTTCCAGCAGTCGCTCAAATTTAAGCAGGGGCTTGTCGTAAAAGACAATGGCATCCAGCTCATCAATGGAGAATCCGCTTTGTTCCAGACAATATTTTACAGCCTCCACCGGAAAATCAGGTGTATGCTTTTTGCGTGTGAAGCGCTCTTCTTGCGCGGCAGCTATAATCTTACCGTCATCAAGGATGGCAGCAGCCGAGTCGTGGTAAAATGCTGATATGCCGAGTATTTTAGGCATTGTTTTCTTTGAAATTTGAGCGCCAAAAGTAGTGTAATTTATGAACCTCTGAAATTCTTATGTTTGCCTTTTCTATTTTTATGGCAAATTCAGTAAAAGACATCTACCGTTTCCTCAGTCCTAAATTTCAGACTGTTCATCTGGATTATCCTGTTCAGGCTGTTCCGCGCTACAGCAAACAAAATCCTATTCCTGTTTTAAATGAAATATTTGTTTCCGGAAATGAGCGCTATTCTTCATTGCTGGAGAAGTTTAAAAACTATGTGGATGATTTTTCTGCGTGGAAATACGAGCAGGAAAATCCGCAAACACCATACTGGAACAATTCATTTTTTCCGGGATTGGATATGATTTCCTTGTATTCAATTATAGCAGAATATAAACCCAAACGTTACATGGAAGTGGGAAGCGGCAACTCCACCAAAGTTGCTTTCAGCGCTAAAAGCAAACACAGTCAGCAAACAAAAATTACTTCCATTGACCCAATGCCACGGGCAGAAATTGATCAGCTTGCTGATGAAGTTATTCGCCAACCGTTGGAGAAAACAGACCTTTCTATTTTTAAATCATTGGAAAAAGGCGACATACTTTTTATTGATAATTCACACCGTTGTTTTCCTAACTCCGATGTTACAGTTGTGTTCCTTGAAATATTGCCGCAATTAAAATCAGGCGTTATTGTTCATGTGCATGATATATACCTGCCGTATGATTACCCCCAATTTATGACAGAGCGTTTTTATAACGAGCAATATGTTTTAGCTGCGATGATTGCAGCCAACCCGCAACGTTATAAAACACTGATGCCCTGTTTTTATGTTTCTGAAACTGCTGACCTGGCTGCAAAACTAAACCCTGTTTGGCAGAAATTAGATAACAGAATTGAAAAGCACGGAGGTTCTTACTGGCTGGAGATAAGCCTCACCCCAGCCCTCTCCAAAGGAGAGGGAGATAAAGCAGCAGAATATAAATGATTATAGCGGTAAACACCCGACTATTACTGCATAATAAACTCGAAGGTATCGGGCGTTTCAGTTTTGAAACACTGAAACGTATTACCAAAAACCATCCCGAACATCAATTCATTTTTTTCTTTGATCGGCCCTGGCACGAAGAATTTATTTTCTCTGAGAACATTACACCTGTTGCACTTTTTCCTCAATCGCGTCATCCGTTTTTGTGGTATTGGTGGTTTGAATTTTCTGTTTCCGCTGCGTTGAAAAAACACAAGGCAGATTTATTTCTTTCGCCTGATGGCTATCTCTCACTCTCTACAGATGTGCCGCAAATCCCGGTTATGCACGATTTGAATTTTCAGCATTATCCACAGGATTTACCTTTTCTGTACAGTAAATATTACCGTCACTATTTTCCAAAGTATGCAAAGAAAGCTGCAAGGATTGCAACCGTTTCAGAGTTTTCTAAAAAAGATATTTCGCAGCAATATGGGATTGAACCCAATAAAATTGATGTGGTTTATAATGGGTGCAATGAAAATTTTAAACCTGTAAATGAAGAAATAAAAAAACATATCAGGCATACGTTCAGTCACAACTGTCCGTATTTTATTTATGTGGGAGCGCAGCATCAGCGCAAGAATTTACAAAATCTTTTTCGCGCTTTTGATGAATTTAAAAAGAACGGAAGCAATTACAAGTTGCTTGTTTCAGGTAAAAAGAAATGGTGGACTTCAGAAATGGAAGAAGCATATTCCGGGATGCAATATAAGGATGATGTTATTTTTACAGGTAGACTTTCGGAAGAAGATTTGGTAAATGTTCTTGCTTCTGCCGAAGCGCTGGTTTATGTCTCTTATTTTGAGGGTTTCGGAATTCCCGTTGTTGAAGCAATGCGTTGCAACGTTCCTGTAATTTGTAGCAATACCACTTCATTGCCAGAAGTTGCAGGCAAAGCAGCATTATTAGTCAATCCCTTTTCAGTGGATGATATTGCATCTGCAATGAAAAGAATAACAACGGATGAACAAGTGAAAACACAATTAATTAGGGAAGGGCAGGAGCAGAGCCATCGATTTACATGGGATAAAACGGCTGATGAACTCTGGCAATCTATTGAAAAAACATTGAAATAATTTATTCTTTTACCTTGTGGTGCAGCGCTTCTTCTGCGATATGCTTAATAATATCGTGGCTCTCTTTTTCGCCAATGTATCGGTCAATCAGGTAGTGCAAAAGATAAATGAGTGGAGTAATTGCAATGGCAACTCCAAGTTTAAAAACATAACCTGCTGAAGCATTTTTTAAATATTCATCCATAGTCCAAACACCTGGAATTACAAAAGCAATTCCCTGCACAATAAACGTATCAATCAATTGGGAAACAATAGTAGAACCTGTTGCGCGCAGCCATATCATTTTACTTCCTGTCCTGTTTCGTAAAGCCCAGAATATGCTTACATCTACCAACTGCGAAGTCAGGAAAGCTGTGATACTTCCAATAATTATCCATAGTGATTGACCAAAAACCTTTTGAAAACTTTCAGTTGAAACAGGTGAGAAAGGCGTGGCTGTAACCAGCATGGCAAGTGCCAGCAAAATAAACGTATAGCCAATCAACGAAACAGTGAGTAAGGTAAGTCTGCGTACACCTTGCGGACCATAATATTCGTTTACCAAATCAGTTGTAAGAAACACAACAGGCCACAACATAATGCCGATGCTCTGCACAAATGGTCCCACCTGAAAAAGCTTGCCACCAATAAGTTCTGCAACTATTGCGTTAGTAATAAAAAAACCTGCAAGGGTGATAAAAACTAAATCGCGTCTGGAGTTAAGGTTCACGATAAATCTGAATTTATTTCAACAAAAAATCGCGGGCATCTTTAGCCGTTTCAACAGGTAACTCTTCCATCGGTACATGCCCGGCAGCATAGTATTTCACTTCTGATTCCACAATATCTTTTTTGAATTTTTCAGCGTCTATCGGTAAAATCCATGTATCATAAGTTCCCCACTGAATAAGAGTTGGCGTTTTTATTTTGTTAACTTTTTCTTCTGCTTCATATTTTATTACTCTAACACGATCTGCAAAAGCATGGCGATTTCCGGGTCGCAGCAGAATTTCAAAATAATGATTCACCAATTCATCCGTCACTTTATTATCGTCATAATAAATACCGAGCATTGATTTTTGGATAATCCTTTTCGGAGTAATTTTTGTCATCACCTTATTTAAAACCGGAGTTTCAGCAATAATAAATGCAAGTGGTTTTCCATTCGTGCGTTGATACCCGGCAGCGTCAATCAAAATCATTTTCTTGACTTTCTCAGGATGCGTATACGCATAATTCCAGGTAATTTCTCCGCCCAGTGAATTTCCGGCAAGGTAAAAAGTGTCGACACCTAAAGTGTGTGTAAAATCATCTATAAATGTAACATAGTTTTCAATGGTGTAATTCCGTTCTTTTGTTTCACCTGTAATTCCAAAAGCAGGAATGTCCATACGTATAACGCGGAAATCTTTTTTCAGCTCATTAACCCACGCATCCCAGGTGTGTAGCGAAGAAGATGTGCCATGAACCAGTACCAGCGGGTAACCGCTACCTTCATCGCGATAATGAATTTGCTGTCCGTTTACATCAATAAATTTTGATTGTTCATTGCAATATTTCTTTTTCAGCGTTTCAAGAGGAATATCATTTTGCCAGTAGAGAGAAGTATATCCGCCCATTAGTATAACTATAAAAAGAAGAATTCTTAAGATCCATTTTTTCATAAGAAAAAGTTTTTTGTTTGTTGTCAAATATAGAAAATTTGAAGTTCGCGGATTTGAAGGAATGAATCTATATTTACGCTCTATGAATATTCCTGAAACAAAACTTCCCCGTGTTGTAATTGTTGGTGGCGGCTTTGGTGGCTTAAGACTTGCAAGTTCTCTGAAAAAAATTCAGGTTCAGGTTGTATTAATTGACCGCAATAATTACCACACGTTTCAACCGCTGCTTTATCAGGTTGCTTCATCAGGATTAGAGCCCGATTCTATTGCTTTTCCTATCCGGAAAATTTTCAGAAATCAAATCAATTTTGAATTCAGAATGACAGAAGTGCAGGAAATTATTTCGGAGAAAAAAACCGTGCTTACCAGCATTGGAGAACTGAAATACGATTACCTTGTTATTGCCACAGGTTCACAAACCGGTTACTTCGGGTTGAAGAATGTGGAAGAGAAAAGTATGCCCATGAAAACCATTCCTCAGGCGCTTGACCTGCGCAGTCTGATATTGCAGAACTTTGAAAAAGCGATGCTTACAAAAGATGTGAACGAATCTGAAAAGCTCTTGAATTTTGTTGTAGTTGGTGGCGGACCTACAGGCGTAGAATTAGCGGGAGCACTGGCTGAAATGAAGTTGCATGTTCTTCCTGCGGATTATCCCGGACTTGATTCGGATAGAATGAATATTCATTTGCTTGAAGCAGGAACACGTTTGTTGCCGGCACTTTCAGAAGTTTCGTCTGACAGTACTTTGGAATTTCTTTCAGGGCTTGGAGTAAAAGTTTTACTGAATACAGCTGTTCAGGATTATGATGGAGAACTAGTGAAGACAAATACAAATAATGATTTAATCTCTGCAACTGTGATTTGGGCAGCGGGTGTGGAAGGCGCAATGGTAAAGGGAATTGATGGTGATGTTCCCCTCAGAAATAAAAGATTAACTGTTGATGAATTCAATCGTGTGAAAGGATATGAAAACGTTTTTGCGATAGGTGATGTTGCATCACAAACCAATGATGAACGATTTACCAAAGGTCATCCGATGGTTGCTCAGGTTGCCATGCAACAGGGAAGTTTACTAGCGAAAAATATTAAAAATATTCTTCTGCAGAAACCATTGAAAGCGTTTAGATATAAAGACCTTGGCTCTATGGCAACAATCGGAAGAAATAAGGCAGTAGTAGAACTTCCGTTTATGAAAATGCAGGGAATTCTTGCCTGGTTTGTGTGGATGTTTGTCCACCTGATGGCATTGGTTGGCTGGCGGAATCGTGCGGTAACATTGGTTAACTGGATGTGGAGTTATTTTAATTATGATCGCGGAGTGCGATTGATTATAAGACCTTTTAAAAAGTAGCCACAAAAAAATGAGCCACTAATTACACTGATTTTCACTAATTAATTCGTGCTAATTCGTGTAATTAGTGGCTAAATAAAAATGAATATTTCCGAAAAAGATAAAAATTTTGTCTGGCATCCTTACACGCAAATGAAGGATGCGTTCCTTAATATTGTAATTGACAGGGGGGAAGGTGCTTATCTTTTTGATGAAAACGGGAAGAAATACATTGACGCTATTTCATCGTGGTGGGTAACTCTGCACGGGCATGCGCATCCTTATTTGCAGGAAGCAATTAATAAGCAGTTTGCGAAAATTGAACAAGTTATTTTTGCGGGATTTACCCATGCTCCGGCAGTTAATCTTGCCGAAAAATTATTGAAGCATTTGCCAGAAAATCAGAGTAAGATTTTTTATTCAGATGATGGCTCTACTGCTATTGAAGTGGCGCTGAAAATGGCTTTTCAATACTGGCAAAACACAGGTCGAAAAAAAACAAAATTAGTTGCATTAGAAGGCGCATATCACGGTGATACTTTTGGTGCGATGAGTGCAAGTGCACGCAGCACGTTTACAGCACCCTTTCAACAGTTTTTGTTTGATGTTGAGTTTGTGGATTTTCCTTTAGAGCAAAGCAAAACGCTTCTACAATTAGAGAATTTATTTGCGAAAAACAACGTGGCTGCTTTCATTTTTGAGCCACTTATTCAGGGCACAGCTGGAATGAAAATGTATTCACCTGAGTTGCTCGGGAAAATGCTTGAGCTCTGTAAAAAATACAATGTAATTTCCATTGCTGATGAAGTGTTCACAGGGTTTTACCGCACAGGGAAAATCTTTGCCTGTAACTATCAATATGAGCAGCCTGATATTTTTTGTCTGTCAAAAGGATTGACTGGTGGAGTTATGCCGTTAGGAATTACCACCTGTTCTGAAAAAATCTATGAAGCGTTTTTATCTGATGGATCTGACAAAGTGAAAACATTTTTTCACGGACATTCCTACACTGCTAACCCGCTTGCCTGTGCTGTTTCAATTGCAAGTCTTGAGTTGCTGGAAAAAGAAGAAACATTAAAAGCTATTCAGTGCATTTCAGAAAAACATAAATTATTTGCTGGGAAACTAAGACTTCTCGACTACGCTCGAAGTGACAAGAGAGTGAAAGAAGTTCGGCATCTTGGAACTATTATCGCAATTGAGTTTGAAGGTGAAGCAGGTTATTTCAGCAAGATGAGAAATGAATTGTATCAGTTTTTTATTTCAAAAGGAATCCTTATTCGTCCGCTTGG
>CAMDBK010000004.1 GCA_945889235.1 Chitinophaga pinensis | reverse complement strand
GGCGGAACTTTTTCAGGAACACCGGCAGTAACTGCCGGGGGATTATTCTCACCTTCAACTGGAGCAGCAAGTTATACCATAATCTATACCTATACCGATGGAAACGGTTGCACAAACACTTCATCACACTCAACTATAGTAAATTCTTTACCTGTTGTATCTTTCTCAGGTTTTAACGTACCTCATCAATACTGTTTAAATGCAGCGATTGTTAATTTAACCGGTAGTCCAACAGGAGGCACATTCAGCGGACCAGGTGTAACCGGTGGAGGATCATTTACCCCATCCACAGCCGGACTGGGAACACATACCATTACCTACACTTATACCAATGGAAACGGTTGCAGCAATACATCAACCCAATCGGTTACAGTAGTTGCTGTTCCTTCGGTTAGTTTCACCGGGCTTATTGGTGATTATTGCGTGAATGCAACACCGGTTACGCTTACAGGAAATCAGGGAACAAACGGAACATTCTCAGGGCCCGGAATTACCAATAACGGAAACGGAACAGCTTCTTTCAGCCCTGCTGTTGCAGGAATTGGTGGTTCTTACAGCATCACATTCTCTTACACAAATGGCAATGGTTGTACCGACAGTGAAACCCAGCAAACTGTTGTACATCCTCAGCCGGTAGTAGCTTTCAGCGGACTTGCTGCTGCCTATTGCGTGGATGCAAACCCTGCAACATTAATAGGCAGTCATAATCCCGGTGGCTCATTCACCGGAACAGGAATAACCGATAATGGAAACGGAACTGCAACCTTTGACCCTGCTGCTGCCGGTGTTGGAGGATTGTATGCTATCACGTATTCGTATTCAGATGGATTTGGCTGCTCAAATTCTATCAGCGAGAATACATTGGTAAATGATACGCCTACAGTTTTCTTTACCGGATTGCAGGATATATGTATTGACCAGCCTGCTCTTACGCTTATCGGTACACCTTCAGGTGGAGTTTTCAGCGGAACAGGAGTTAGCGGAAATCAGTTTTTCCCAAGTCTTTCGGGGTTGGGAGTATTTCCTGTAACATATACCTACAGTGATGGTAATGGTTGTGAAGGAATGTATGCCGACTCATTAAGAGTTTACGATATTCCGCAAATTACAGTTCAGGCAAATGATGCATTTGTTTGCCCGGGTGATAATGCTTCATTTAATATAGCAGCTATTGGTATTGGATTAACCTATCAATGGATGGTAAATGATGGCAACGGCTTTGTAGTAGTAAATAATGTGGGCATTTATAGCGGTGCTACAACTAACACACTCTCAATCACAAATGTCCCTTCTTCAATAAACGGATATCAATATACATGTGTTGTAACAGGTGCTACGTGCTTAACTTCTACTACTTCGGGTACTGTTACAATTATTGAAAACCCTTCACCGGTTATCAATACACAGCCTGTTGATTATGCCTCATGCGCAGGTGATAATGCAGTGTTCAGTGTTAATGCATCCGGAACTAATTTAACCTATCAGTGGCAGGTAAATACCGGAGGTGGTTTTTTGAACGTAAGCAATGGCGGTGTTTACAGTGGGGCAACGACTAATACACTCAACATAACAGGCTTCACCGTTGGTATGGACGGATACCAATACCAATGTGTTGTTACAGGAAGCAATAATTGTACTGCAAACAGTATTACAAATGTTGCAACCCTTAACGCAACAAATTCACCTGATATAACAACGCAACCTGTTTCTCAAAGTATTTGCGAAGGTGACAATGCCGTATTTACAGTTACTGCAACCGGAACCGGAATAACCTATCAGTGGCAGGAAGACAGCGGAGGTGGTTTTGCAAACATCAGCAATGGTGGTGTATACAGCGGAGCAACATCAGCAGCATTAACTGTTTCAGGTGTTACTGCAGGAATGGACGGAAACCAGTATCACTGCATTATTTCAGGTTCAATTTGTGTCGGCAGTTCAACTTCTGATGTTGTATTAATCACTATTACAACATCTCCTTCAATTTCTCAGCAACCGGTTGATGCGTATGTATGCCCAACTGATCCTGCATCGTTCAGTGTAACTACACAAGGTACAGGAATTACGTATCAGTGGCAGGTAAATAACGGAAGCGGATTTATAAACGTTGCTAACGGAGGAGTTTATTCCGGTGCAACTACAGCTACACTTGATATTTCAAGCGTGTTCCCGAATATGGATGGTTACGAGTATCGTTGTGTAATAAACGGTACATTCTGTTCAGGTACATCAACTTCGCTGAGCGGAATTATTCACATGAATGGCGCTCCTGTGATTACACAAGGCCCATCAGATATGAATTACTGTGTAGGCGATAATGCAACATTCACAGTAACTGCAAGCGGAACTGGATTAACCTACCAGTGGCAGGTTGATAACGGAAGCGGATGGGTTGATTTAGTGAACGGAATTAATTACAGCGGAGCAAATACTTCGTCATTAACGGTTGTTGCCGCACCGCTTTCATTTGACGGAAACCAATACCAGTGTATTGTTTCAGGAAGTATCAACTGCTCAGGAACTACAACATCATCTTCAGCAGTACTTACCGAAGACCCCAATCCATATATCAGCACACAACCTGTTGACCAGTATGTGTGCGATGGAGATAATGCTGTATTCTCAGTAACTGCAAGCGGAAGCGGATTGACTTATCAATGGCAGGAAAATACTGGCGGAGGTTTTGTAAACGTTACCAACGGTGGTGTTTACAGCGGAGCAACTACTTCAACGCTTACCATTACCGGAACTACTTCAGGAATGGATGGATACATCTATCAATGTATAATTAACGGGACTATCTGTTCAGGAACTTCAGTAACAACTTCGGCCAGGTTGAATGCAACCACTTCGCCTTTCATCTCGGTTCAGCCGCAAGATGAATCAGTTTGTATCGGTGATAATCTTGCTATGACTGTAACCGCTAACGGAAGCGGTCTTACCTATCAATGGCAGGTGAATACAGGAAGTGGTTTTGTAAACGTAACCAATGGTGGTGTTTACAATGGTGCCAACACTGCTTCACTGAATATTTCTGGAGCTACAGTGGGAATGAATGCTTACCAGTATCAGGTAATCATTAACGGTACTTCTTGTCCGTCTGCATCTACTTCAGCTACTGCAAATTTGTATGTAGGTCAGGGCCCAATGATTGTTACAGACCCTGTTAACACTGCTATCTGCGCTGGCTTTGACGCATCATTCAGCATTACAAGTTTAGGAAATAACCTTACTTATCAATGGCAGGTGAATACCGGAAGCGGTTTTAACAACATCACTAACGGTGGTGTTTATTCCAATGCAACTACAACAACATTGAATATTACAGCTGCCCCGTTCTCAATGAACAGTTATCAATATCAGTGTGTGGTTACAGGCTCTATCAATTGCGCCTTAGCCTCAACATCTGTAGCTGCTGTGTTAACAGTAAATCCGCCTCCTGTTGTTAGTTTCTCAGGACTAAACAGCCAGTATTGTGTGGATGCACCTTTGGTAACATTAACAGGTGTTCCTTCTGGTGGAACCTTCATCGGAGCGGGAATAAGCGGAAACAATTTCTCAGCTGCAACTGCCGGTGTTGGCGGTCCATACACTATCCTGTATGAATATACAGATGGTAATGGTTGCTATAACAGCACAACCTATGCAGTAACAGTTAACCCGCTTCCTGTGGTTAGTTTCTCAGGACTTGCCGGACCTTATTGTATTAATGATAACACACCGGTTGCGCTTACAGGTTCTCCTTCAGGCGGTGTATTCAGCGGAACAGGTGTTACAGGAAATACATTTGTCCCATCTATTGCAACACTTGGCAACAATTCAGTTACGTATACCTACACCAATCTGAACGGATGCGTTAATTTTCAAACACAGGTTGCTGTTGTAAATCCTCAGCCTGTTGTTTCGTTTACAGGCTTGAGTTTAGCTTACTGCGAAGATTTTTCTGTACCTGTTACTCTTACCGGTAATAATGCTCCGGGCGGAACATTCACTTCTAACGGTGCAGGATTAACAGACATCGGAAACGGAACAGCTTCTTATGTTGCTTCGGTTGCGGGTGCAGGAACACATACCATTACCTACACCTACACCAATGGTAACGGTTGTACCAATTCTCAAACGCAATCTGTTTTGATAAATACATTGCCTGCGGTTACATCCAGCGGATTGGCAAGCCAGTACTGTGTTACAAACCCTGTTGCAACGCTTACCGGTTTCCCGGCAGGCGGAACATTCAGCGGTGCAGGTATTATAGGTAACACCTTTAATCCAGCAACTGCGGGATTGGGTTCGCATGTAATTACCTATTCCTATACCAATCCATCTACAGGTTGTTCCAATACTACTACCCAAACCACCATTGTCTATGCAATGCCTGTGGCAAATGCAGGAACAGGTGGCAATAGCTGCGGATTAACATTTGCACTGGCAGCCTCACCAAGCGTTGGTAACGGAACATGGACTGTAACAGGTCCCGGAACAGCAACCTATTCACCTAATGCTTCTTCAGCAAGTGCAACGGCTACAGTTTCAACGTTTGGAACCTATACATTTACATGGACAGAAAACAACAACGGCTGCTCTTCCGCTGCTTCGGTAACTGTTAATTTTTACGCCCAACCTGTTGTAAGTGCCGGAACAGGAGGAAGCGAGTGTGACCTCGATTTCACATTTAATGGTTCAACTAATCTTGGTTCAGGAACATGGTCTTCATCAGGTCCGGGAACTGCTTTTTACACAAATGTAAACAGCCCTACCTCATCGGTGATGGTTTCCGTTTCCGGAATTTATACGTTTACCTTCTCTGTTACAAACGGAACGTGCTCGGCTTCAAGTCAGGTAACTGTTAACTTCAATACCTTACCTGTTGCAAATGCAGGGCAGGGTGGAAGTGAGTGCGACCTTGATTTTGTTTTCAATGCAACACCAAGTGTGGGTACAGGAACATGGACTCAGCTTTCAGGTCCCGGAACTTCTACTTACAGTCCCGATGCAAATGACCCGGCTGCAACAGTAACTGTTACTGCTATCGGAACCTATGTATATCAGTGGGAAGAAGACCATAACGGTTGCACCAGTTCAGACAATGTTTCAGTAGTGTATCATGCCTTACCGGTTGTAAACATTACAGGGCTTAACGCAACGTATTGTATAAACGAATCATCAGTAATAAATATGACAGGCACACCTGCCGGTGGAGTTTTCTCAGGACCCGGAGTAGTGGGTACAGTTTTCAACCCTGCTGTGGCAGGCGCGGGAATACATACGGTTGCTTATGACTACACCGATAATTTCGGATGCTCAAACAGTCACTCGCAGCAGGTGGAAGTTTATGACATCAGCACCACTTCATTTACAGGTCTTGCACTGGAATATTGTATTGATAACAATACACCGGTTGCTCTTACAGGCATACCTTCCGGAGGAACATATTCCGGTGCCGGAATTTCAGGCAATTCATTTACTGCTTCGGATGCAGGAGTTGGAACACATACCATTACGTACACTGCTGCTAATGGAAACGGATGTATGAATACTACTACTCAAACAGTAGTTGTAAATCCGCTTCCTGTGGTTTCATTTACCGGGCTTGCGGCTGAATATTGTTTTGCTGCTTCCGCTGTTACACTTACAGGTTCGCCTTCAGGTGGTAACTTTTCAGGTGCAGGAATTACAGGCAATAGCTTTGATCCTTCTGCTGCCAGTGCGGGAACGCATACCATCACTTACATCTACACCGATGGAAACAGTTGCGTAAACAGTACTACCCAATCGGTAGTTGTTCGTCCTGCTGTGGTGGTTACTACTACGCCTTCAGGAACTACAGCTTTCTGTCAGGGAGGTTCTGTATTGCTTGCAGCTAGCAATGGTTTTACAACGTACCAATGGTCAAACGGAAATACCAATCAGAGTTTCCTTGTCAATCTAACAGGGCAATACACCGTTGATGTAACCGATGCTTTTGGTTGTACCGGAACTTCGCTTCCTGTAAACGTGAATGTAAATGCACTGCCTGTGGTTGACCTCGGAAACGATACTACCATTTGCACCGGCAACAATGTTACATTAGATGCAGGAACATTTGTTTCCTATTCATGGAGCCCCGGTGGAGCTACTACTTCTTCAATTGTAGCGTTTAATAACGGAGCCTACGTGGTAACAGTAACGGATGATAACGGTTGTGTAAACAGTGACCAGGTAGGTGTTACCGTTGCGGCATTACTGCAGCCAACGGTTACATCATCCAGCCAAACAAATACATTCTGTCAGGGAGGCAGCTTAACACTGGATGCCGGTCCGGGCTATGCCTCTTACCAGTGGTCTGACGGGGTAACGCTCACAGAAACCATCAACGTAATACAGGCAGGTTACTACAGTGTTTTTGTAACCGATAACAGTGGTTGCACAGGCGCATCTACTCCTGTTTCCGTAACTATGTTTACTGTTCCTGCACCTCTTGTTTTCCCTGACGGGCCGCTTGAGTTCTGCCCGGGCGAAGATGTTACACTTACTGCGGGTATTGGTTATACTTCATACTCATGGTCGCCCGGTGGTGAAACAACTTCATCCATTACGGTTGACCAGGCAGGTAGTTATGTGCTTTCGGTTCAGGACCAAAACAGTTGTCCGGGAACTTCGGATACCATTGATGTAAACGTTTTTGTGGTAACAACACCGGTTATACTTTCTGACGGGCCTTTGCAATTCTGCCACGGAAACGATGTGATACTGAGTGTTCAGGGAAACTATGCTTCCTACTTATGGACAAGCGGTTCAACCACTCCTGAAATTACCGTAAACCAAAGCGGAAATTACGGAGTAATTGTTCTGGATCTGAATGGTTGTATCGACTCATCATTGGTCGTTTCACCGGTTACAGTTACCGTTTGGCAGCCTGTTCCGTTTATTGTTGAATCAGGTGATTCACTTACCTGCACTCCTGCCTTTACTTCGTATCAGTGGTTTGAAAACGATACCATGGTTACAGTTGCAGGAGCTACCAGCCAGACTTTAATAACACAGTCAAGCGGTAACTATATGGTGGTGGTAACGGATGCTAATGGTTGCACCGGAATGTCCGATATTATTGAACACAGCCAGTCAGGCATTGAAGACCATGCCCTGAATGCCGCAATCAGTATTTATCCTAACCCAACCAACAGTGTGTTTACATTCAATGCCCAGTTCTCAGGTTATGAAAATCTGCGGCTTGAATTGACCAACGCAATCGGGCAGTTGATTATTCCGGTGGAAGATGTACGTGATGTAATTACCGTTAAGCGTGATTATAACCTCAACCATTTGGCTGACGGTATGTATATGCTCACGATAAGAACGGATAAAGGAAGCGTTACTAAACGCATTATAAAAAACTAAACCTTCAAGGTTTGTTAAAAGAGAAAGGGTCCCGCCATTGGCGGGATCCTTTTTTATTTCCCCCTATTCTCTATCTTGCAGCCCCAAACCCATCATGAATAAAAGTATCCTCATACTTCTGATCTTCCTCACCCCACTCCTTTGGAAAGAGGGCGGGGGCGAAGCCCTTGCCCAATTCTCCGACAACTTCACCGATGCCGACTTCACAGCCAACCCCACCTGGACAGGCGAAACCACCAAGTTCGAAGTCAACGGAAGTTTCCAGCTCCACCTCAATGCACCCGCTCTGAGTGACACCGCTTACCTTGCCACCGCCAACAGCGTTGTCTTCAGTGATACCATCCAGTGGGAGTTTTATTTCAGCATGAATTTCGACCCCAGCAACAGCAACAACCTTAAAATATATTTAGTCTCCGACCAGGAAAACCTGCGCGGCTCACTCAATGGCTACTACCTGCGCTTTGGTGAAAATGGTTCTACAGACCGCCTCAAATTCTTCAAACAAAGTGCAACCACCGGCACCGAATTATTTGCAGGAACAGTAAACACTTTCGGTATTAACCCCGCTGAAGGTCGAATAAAAGTAGAACGCTTCCCCGATGGAACATGGAACTTTTACAGCGACAGCACCAGCGGAAACAACTTCGTACTCGAAGGAAGTGTGAACGATGTTACATTTCTCACAACCTCCTTCTTTGGTGTCTCCTGCAAATACACAACTACCAACAGCGCCAACTTTATCTTCGATGATTTCAGTGTTACCGGTTCCACCTTTGTCGATAACATTCTGCCAACAGTAACAGCCGCTTCCATCACCTCACCAAATTCTGTTGATGTTACTTTTTCCGAAACCGTTAGCCAGTCAACAGCCGAAACACTCACCAATTATTCAGCAGATAATACGCTCGGAAATCCCCAAACCGCCACGCGTGATTTAACAAATGCCAACATCGTTCACCTCACCTTTGCAACAACATTTAATCTCGGAACACTTTACACACTCAGCATTTCAAACGTTCAGGATGCTGCCGGAAATACTATGCTTGCCTCACAGCATCAGTTCATTTATTATTTCCCCCAGCGCTACGATGTGGTCTTCAACGAAGTAATGGCCGACCCTTCTCCTTACGTTGGTATTCCCGAATTTGAATACACCGAATTGTATAACCGCACCAACGTTCCCATCAATGTAAAAGACTGGAAATTCACCTACGGTACCACAACAAAAATTCTCCCCGATGCCGTCATCCTTCCCGATAGTTTTATGGTGCTCACTACCGATGATGCCTTTATTTACATGCAGGGCTACGGAAATGTAGTGCAGGTCGAAGGGCTTTCTACCACCGCACTCACCAATGACGGACAAACATTATTATTGCAGGATAGCACAGGTAACATCATACACACACTTGAATACACAATCGACTGGTACGCTGATCCCGACAAGGAAGAAGGCGGCTGGTCGCTCGAACAGATTGACCCCGACAATACCTGCGGTGATGCCGCCAACTGGAAAGCCAGCACCTACATTGCAGGCGGTACTCCCGGAAGAACAAACTCTGTAAACGCTCCCAATCCCGACACCGAAGCTCCCGTTGCAGAGCGCGTAACCGTTTCCGACAGCGTAACCATCATTGTTTTCTTCAACGAAAAACTCGACAGCCTTTCTTCCATAACACTGAACAATTATTCAATCGATAACGCAATTGGAACACCGCTATCTGCCTCTCCTGCATGGCCCGCCATGAACACCGTAACACTTGCACTGGCACAACCTTTACAACACAATGTTATTTATACCTTAACTGTTATCAACACGCAGGACTGTGCCGGAAACACCATCACCGACAGCATCAACATCCGCTTTGCCATCCCCGAATTTCCTGATTCAAATGACATCATCGTCAACGAAATTCTTTTTTATCCAACGGATAACAGTGTTGACTTTGTTGAGGTTTACAACCGCTCCGAAAAAGTAATTGACCTCAAATCATTACGCATCGCCAACTTTGATACGGTTGGTGTTCCGCCCGTCAATCAAAAAATAATTGCACCGCTCGGCTACCTTATTTTCCCCGGTGAATATTTAGTGCTCACCACTTCCCCCGATGCCGTAAAATCACAATACAGTACACCAAACCCCAACGGTTTTCTTAAAGTTGTTTCCATGCCTTCCTTCAACATTGATGCAGGATCGGTTGTGCTCAACGATACACTTGGCAACATCATAGATATGCTCATTTACGATGAAGCAATGCACATCCCTTTGCTCAATAGTTTTAAAGGCGTTTCGTTGGAGCGCATTGCATTTGACCGCTCCTCTACCGACCGCACTAACTGGCATTCAGCCGCAGAAACAGTGGGCTTTGCAACACCTGCTTATCAAAACTCACAGTTCGATATTCCTCAGGTTGCAGACAATCCCATCACCGTTGAACCCGCCATCTTCTCACCCGATAACGATGGCTACAACGATGTACTTAACTTCAATTACACCTTTGATACTCCCGGATTTATCGGCAGCATCACCATCTTCGATTCACGCGGAAGAACAATAAAGAATCTTCTCACCAACGAGTTACTCGGCACCAGCGGCACCGTCTCATGGGATGGAATTAATGCCAGCAACGAAAAAGCCCGCATCGGTATTTATGTCGCCTACATTGAACTCTTCAACACCTCAGGCGACCAAAAAAAATACAAGAAGTCCTTTGTCTTAGGCGGTAAGCTTTAACACGTATTGTCACCCTGAGCCTGTCACCCTGAGCATAGTCGAAGGGCCACATCTAAAAATTCACCTGCTCAACTCCCTTTCTTTTCTCTGACTTATTCTTGCAATTAAACCGTGCAATGAAGTTGAGTTCATGGCTTCCACCTGTTCTACTATTTCCAAGATTTGAAACGGTTATGTCATAACTATATCCTGCCGAAAACCATTTCCCTTTATAGCCAAGTAGAAAGATAACAGCATCAGCATTAAAAAAATTAAATCGAGAACCAACACCTGCTTTAATCCCATAAACATAAAACGAAAGTGTTGGAACTAATTGTTGGAAATCCTGTTGCTGCTGATAAAGAAAAGAGGGAGATATTTTAAAGTTATCATTCAACTGTGCAACATAAGAAATATGAGCAGTAATCTTTAAAGGAAGTTTAGATGTGCCCGCAAATCCTTCATTGGGTTGTGTCAAATGATGAAAGGCTGCACCATAAACAAAGTTGCCATGAGAAATAAGTAATCCCGCAGTAAAATCAAAAACATCAACCCGTTTTTTATTTCTGAAGGATTTGCATTAGGATAAATATATCCATACCTCGGATCTATCTGGTCGCCAAAAGTGAGTTTGCTCCAATCAATAGTTTTCCCTAACCACCCTGCTTCAACAGCAGGACTGATTAGTAGTTTTTTATTAAATAATCTGAATGAAGGAGAGTAGGATAAAGACAGAGTATGCGTTTGTATAGTTCCATCACCTGCGAAATCGGCTAAGTACCTGATTGCAACACCACCGGCAACTTGCTTTAGATATTGGTCATACGAAAAACTTCCTGTTTGATAATTACCTGAAAGTTTTGGCCATTGATTCCGATATGCTGTGGATATTCTGGAACATCCTTCATAACCGGCAAATGCAGGATTCAAATAAATTGGATTACTAAAGTATTGTGTAAATGTTGGGTCTTGTGCGTTAGCACTAAAGCAAAAAATAACTGAGAATAAGATTAGAAGTGTTCTCATTTATTTTCAAAGTATTAAACCAACACCTTCCGCAAACTTACTTTCTCCTCCACAATCTTTGCAAGGTTATCAACTGCTACACGTTCCTGTTTCATACTGTCGCGGTAACGCAACGTAACCATATTATCTTCCAAAGTCTGGTGATCAACTGTAACACAGAAAGGAGTTCCAATCGCATCCTGCCTGCGGTAGCGCTTACCGATGGTGTCTTTCTCTTCATACCTGACAACGTGATCTAATTTAAGTCGGTCAAATATCTCACGCGACTTCTCAGGCAAGCCATCTTTATTCAACAAGGGAAACACAGCAACTTTAACAGGAGCAAGAAAGTCAGGAATATTTAAAACACTCCTGTCTGAACCATCTTCCAGTTTTTCTTCGTTGTAAGAAGCAGAAAGCACAGCTAGGAACGTGCGGTCAAGTCCTATAGAAGTTTCTACCACATACGGAACATAGTTTTCGTTCAACTCAGGATCAAAATACTGAAGTTTTTTTCCGCTGAATTTTTCATGTGACTTCAAATCAAAATCGGTGCGGGAGTGAATTCCTTCCAGCTCTTTGAAACCGAATGGAAAATCAAACTCAATATCAAATGCAGCATCTGCATAGTGAGCCAGCTTTGCGTGCTCGTGAAAACGATACATAGTATCTGGGAAGCCGAGTGATTTGTGCCAGTTCATCCTGCGCTCTTTCCAATGTGCAAACCATTCTTTCTGCGTTCCCGGACGAACAAAGAATTGCATTTCCATTTGCTCAAATTCTCGCATACGGAAAATAAATTGACGTGCCACGATCTCGTTACGAAATGCTTTTCCTATTTGTGCAATTCCGAAAGGAACTTTCATCCTTCCTGTCTTTTGTACGTTCAAGAAATTTACAAAAATTCCCTGTGCAGTTTCAGGTCGCAGATAAATAGTGCTTGCTCCTTCTGCTGTTGAACCCATTTCAGTTGAGAACATCAGGTTAAACTGACGAACATCAGTCCAGTTGCGGGTTCCTGAAATCGGGCAGGCAATTTCTAAATCAATAATTAACTGTTTTACATCCGCAAGATTGTCGGTTTCCAATGCGGTAACAAAGCGTTTTTTGATGGTATCAATTTTTGTTTTGTATTCCACCACCCGCGGATTGGTGCTGATGAACATTTCAGCATTAAAATTTTCAAAACGTTTCGCAGCTTTCTCAACTTCCTTATTTATTTTGTCTTCCAACTTCGCTACAAAATCTTCAATGAGCACATCGGCACGGTATCGTTTTTTACTGTCTTTGTTATCAATCAACGGATCATTGAAAGCATCAACGTGTCCTGAAGCTTTCCAGGTTGTGGGGTGCATGAAAATAGCGGCATCAATGCCCACAATATTTTCATTCATCTGCACCATAGACTTCCACCAATACTCACGAATATTGCGTTTCAGTTCAACTCCTGTTTGTCCGTAATCATAGACAGCACTAAGTCCGTCATAAATTTCACTTGACTGAAAAATAAAGCCATACTCCTTAGCATGGCCGATAATATTTTTAAATAAATCTTCGTTGTTCATACCTGCGTTTACTCTGATAATTTAGTCTTTAATAAAAGGATAATCCTCTTGTTCGTATATATCTTTAAATAATTCCGATGCATCAGGGAAAGGTGATTCTTCTGCAAACTTCACCGACTCCTCCACCTGCGCATTTACACGCGCATTAATTTCTTCTAACTCTGAATCAGTTGCAAATTTATTTTTAGTAATAGTTGCCAGCACGCGTTGAATTGGGTCCTGTGCTTTGTATGCTTCCACTTCTTCCTTGGTGCGGTACTTTGCAGGATCGCTCATGCTGTGTCCTTTGTAACGATAGGTTTTCATTTCAAGCAGGGTAGGACCTTCGCCTTTACGTGCAGTTGCTGCAGCTGCTTCAACTGCATCATGCACATCTTCACAAACCATACCGTCCACTTCAAAAGATGGAATTCCGTATGCCAATCCCAATTTGTATAAATCAGTAACGCTACTGGAACGTTGCACCGAAGTTCCCATCGCATATTGGTTATTTTCGATAATAAAAATCACCGGCAACTTCCACAGCATAGCCATGTTCAATGTTTCGTGAAAAGCACCTTGGTGAACGGCACCATCACCCATGTAGCAGAGTGTTAAATTTTTTGTTCCGTTGTATTTTTCTGCAAAAGCAATTCCGGCACCAAGCGGAATTTGTCCGCCTACAATTCCATGTCCGCCAAAAAAGCGATATTGTTTGGAAAACATATGCATGCTTCCGCCTTTGCCTTTTGAACAGCCTGTAATTTTTCCGAAAAGCTCTGCCATCACAGCGTTGGGTGAAACGCCTTTTGCAATCGGATGAACGTGATCACGATAGGCAGTAATCACATTGTCTGCCTGTTGTGTGGCACTTGTTGCGCCTGCCACCAATGCTTCCTGTCCGATATATAAATGACAAAAGCCCTTTATTTTTTGCTGAATGTAAAGTTGTCCCGCCTTTTCTTCAAACTTGCGGTAAAGCAGCATGGATTCATACCAGTACAGATAGGTTTCTTTGCTGAATTTTGTCTTTGCCATTGTCTGTTATTTAGTCCTGCGCAAAAGTAGCAAAAGAAAAAGCCATACCAAATGCACTTTCCCGAGTTTCGCAAAGATGTTCCTTTGAATAAAAATCTTAATGATTAAGCAATAGACAAACATAAAAACTAAATAAGCGTTTGAGAATATTGATGAAACGATTATTTGTTTTATTAAATCTTGATATGAAAACTCAGGTAAGGGCTAAATTCAATAATGTCAGATTTGTCGGTATGGGTTAATCTCCAAATTCCGTCAAATCTTAGGAACTTAAAAATGTTTTCAATTCCAAACCCTGCCTCTACATAAGGAATAGGATAAGCATAATCAATAGTATTGAGTTTGTTGTAATTTCGGTTGGCCACACTCATATTGCCATAAAAAATATTGGAGGTAACTAATTCACGCCATTTGAGTTTTTTAATCAACGGGATTTTATCAAGCAACAATCCGCCAAAGAAATATTGAAAATTCAGGCTCAGGTACTGGTCGGCTGAAAACTCAAGCAAGTTCATATTGTTGAAGAAGTATGTGCTGTGTGAGTAGGAGAAATTTCCTTCAGGGTTTTTCAACAATAAGAAGGGAAGTTTGCCGAAAATTTTCCCTGCCCACAAATTGTAATAAAACGACATTTTAGATGATACCTGAAAAGAACCCTGCAATCCGGCAGAAATATCGTGGTATTCAAAATTGCTTTTTAAAATATTTTTTGCCCCGTAGGTATAGCGCACAAACATTACAGGGAATTCGTTTTTCTTACGGAATTGTGCAAAGAATTTATTGGCTTCGGCATCACGGTTAAATGTTCCGGGAAGATTTTTTGAACCCCGCTGATAGCGTATACCAATAGAAAGCTCAGCAACTGTGATGTGCTTTTTTATTACATCATTTTGAACATACCCAAAGTCAAAAAACGGTTTTAAATTTTTGTAGTTGATGCCAAAATAAGTCATCAGATCTTTGTGCAACTCACGGTCATAAACAATTTTTCCCTCGGCCACATTATACAAACGCTGTCCAACACCACGAGGAAGAAAAGTGGTAACATTATCACGATCCATAAGGTCTTCGGCATAACGGCTGGCAAAGTCAATATCACTTTTGCCGCTGACACTAATTTTGTTCCAGGGCTTTTTAGCAATAATGAATTGCACTTTCATTCCGTATTTAAAACGGTCGTCTTTTAATCCGTAAGCAAGATGTCCTTCCAGCTGCACCCGCTCGCTGAATTTATTAGTGGTCTGAAATCCAAGTTTGAAACGAACTTTCTCCACCTGATTACCACTTACCAATCCGGCCACATGACCAATACCCACTTTATTTCCAATTCGCATATAGCCCGTGGTGAGTGACATGGCAACATATCTCAACAACCTGAAGCGCTTGGTGCGTTTGAGACTGTCAACCATCTCGTAAATTCCGGCTTCCGTTTTTTGGAGTGTATCGTGGCGCATCTCTTCCCAGAATCTATCATCCTTCAAATAAGCTTCTTCATTTATTTCAGTGCTTTTATAAGCAGAAAAAACAGTGTCGCTGAGCGATGAATTGACTACAAAATCTTTAAAACTCTTGGTTTTTTTTCCAATCATTTTTGCATCTTTCACAAAACTGCTGGTGAATTTAATTTTGAGTTTCTCGCGTTTGGGAACCCAAGCCTGTTGAAAGTTTCCGGCTGTATCGTTGTATTCCACAAAATTGTAATCGTGCTGAAAAGAGATGTCGTGCACAAAACCAATATTTACATTGTCAGATAAGGAAGCCTCGATGCTGCGCACAGCATAAGACTTGATATTTACCAGCATTTTTCCTTTAAAGGTATTCTCGCCTCTGCGTTTGGGTTTGAATTCCATTTGAAGATGTGGCTCTCCATTCACATAAAGTGTATCGTAAAAATTAAGGTAATATTTGTAAACACTAAGCCCGTAATCCGCAACGGGACTAACAAAACTCTTTCCCAAAACGGTAATCATGTTTTCATAAATGTTCACATTCTGATTCACGTTACTTAGTAACTCCGTTACAAAATCCTGCTTATCAATTCCCGACATTTTCACTCCTTTCATTTTCTCAATTTGCCTGTCGGGATTGGTTGTTGAGTAGTTGTCCGAAATATTTTCAATCAAAAACATGGGAAGAATACTTGTGCCCTTTTCGGTTACGGTATCTATATAACCTTTCAGCATAGGGAATTGTGAAAGCAATAAATTCTTGTCAAGACTTTTCGCGTTTACATTATCCAAATCCACTTCGTATTTGGTGTACGCCTCGTATATAAGACTGTTGTAATTTTTGATGTTGTGCTTTTCTTTTACAGAAATCATTTGCCTGAAAAGCACATCAGCAGGGTTTTCACCGGGGTTGATTACTACTTCACCTAAAGCAACTTCATTGAATGTCAATTCAAAATCAATAGTTTGCGAAATGCCTTCCTGTATTGTTTTTTTGATGGTTGTATAACCAATGGAAGAAACCTGCAGGCTATCCGTTTTTTTAGGTGCCTGAAATGAATAATAACCTGCCGTGTCGGTAGGTGCGCCAACAAACTTTCCAACAATGGTAACATTGGCAAAAGGAATAGCTTCACCTGTTTTTGCATCTGTTACTCTTCCACTTAGCGAAATAGTTTGGGCAAAAGCAGGAAATGCTGCCGATAAAAGCAGTAAAATAAAAAACAAATGAAACGGTCTTCTTTGGCTCATTTATAAATTCAGGCGAAAATAGATTTTTTATGTGAGGATAAAATCTGACAGGGAGTAAACGTCATTAGAAAAATTTCTCCACCTTTAAACCCTGAAAAATCAAACTACATGAAAAGTTTTCTAAATCTCTTGTCTCTTGTCTCTTGTCTCTTGCTTGTTTCTAATTGCTTTTCACAGGCAGTCGGCAACTCCATGT
This sequence comes from Chitinophaga pinensis, assembly GCA_945889235.1. Taxonomy (GTDB): domain Bacteria; phylum Bacteroidota; class Bacteroidia; order SXHM01; family SXHM01; genus SXHM01. Next base: position 17,478 of record CAMDBK010000004.1, on the reverse strand, counting down.
ATGGCATTGATAACCGCTACAATTACCAGAATAGCGAAGAGTTAACCTGGCAAAACAGCTTTAACATATCGCGTGAAATTCAGATTGATGAAAACAGCATGACCTTTGAAGTAAACGGACTATTTAACCGCAAGGCTGATGCCTATCTCGCTATTTTTAACATGACGCAGGTGGGAGAAAATGCTTCTGTAGCCAATGATTTGCTGAACACACGCTACCAGAATTTTGTGAATGAAGTGGCTGCTGCAGGAGTTAAACCTTCCGATATTTTTCTGGACATGGTTTCGCAGGTTCCGATTTATGAACTGGAAGTAACCAAAAAGTTTTTCAGCAAAACCTATAATGAAGTTCCCAAAGGTTTTGAGTTGCAGAAAAATATTCACGTGAAATTTACTAAGGGCGAAACAATGGATAAAATCCTTACTGCCGCTGCAAAGCATGAGATTTATGATTTGATAAAAGTAGATTATTTTGTGGAGAATACAAGTTCAGTTTATGAAACATTACGTGATTCAGTTATTGCTTATTCACAACGGAAAATGAGTAATTACAAAGACCTTAAAGTAAATCTGGATACGGTTTATCGTGTGTTGACAGAACAAACGTCTGTTACTTTTCCGATTGACAGGTATTCAAAATACCAGCCTGCAAGCAGTTCTTCCATTGAGGCAGTGGGTAAAAAATCAGGCGTAACCGAAATTCGCAAACCGGTGGTAATGTTTTACAACCAGCTTTCGTATCACAACTTTGATGTGGTTATAAATCCTGTTGTTCTGGAGCCTGTAGTGCAATATACCTGCAAAATAAAAATGCGTTTCAGTTTGAAAAAACCGGTGGAAACAAAAGTTCAAAATCATTACAAAGTCATTACTCCTGCGGGTGATGTGAAAACGGTTGAGATAAAATGACGAAGCAATTTTTTCTCCTTCTTTTTTTATTCCCTGTTATTGTTTCAGCGCAGGACAAGGTGCTTTTTACAAACGGTATAATAAAAGAAGGATATATACTTTATCAGGATAATAACTGGATATATTACGGAATAAAACCGCGAACAAAAGTTAATGAGGAGAAACTAAATCGTATTGAAAACAATTACAAAACGGAAAATGAAAAAGTGGAAGCAGATGTAAAAAGAACACCTGTTCAGAAAGCAGCTGCAATTAATAAGGTAAAGATTAATAAAGTTCGTTCTGAGGCTAAAGTAAAGTATATTAAATTGGAGAGAAGAGCGGTTGATAATGTCTTCAGCATTACTCATCCTGATGGTAAAGAAGAAATAATTTACAGCCCCGACACGCTTGGTTTTTTAGTCATGGACGTTGTTGAACCCGAATTGGATTTAACAGTTGATGAAATGCGCAGGTACATTTACGGCAGGCAGGATGGAATGAAAGCGAAAAAAACTGCAGTACTGTTAACTTCAGCGGGGATCAGTTTTATTGGCAGTGGGCTGGGTGCATTTTACGGACCTATTGCGCCTGCTACTTATATAATTGTGTTAGGTACAACCCGGCAAAAACCAAATGAAAAATTAGTCAGCCATCCCGAGTTTATTTTCGATGAAAATTATCTTGAAGGCTACAAAAAATCAGCAAGAAAGAGAAAAATTATTGCTGCCGCAGAAGGAGGATTGATGGGCCTTGCAGTAGGAATAGTAGCATATCAAACTGTATTTCGTGGCTGGACGGTTAAGTAAAGCTATACACTACTTTGTTTTCGGAAATTTTTTAATTGCTTTTTCTGCGGTTGCACTCACTCATTTATCTCAACTGAGTGAAGAAATTTCCACCGGTGATTTGCATCTGCTGGTGTTTGTCTTTTTCTCAACGCTATTGGTTTATAACCTGAATCTTATTGAAGGAATGAAGGGTTTGAAAGCATCTGCTTTCCGTTCTGAACGACATAACTGGATTGTGAAACACGAGAAGTTTATCTGGGCTTTTTCTGTTTTGTCGTTGATTGTTTCAATAGGTGAACTCACAGCACTGAAAAAAGACACCTTAATTTTTTTGCTTGTTCCCGGTCTGTTTGCATTGGGTTATGCTGTTCCCATAAAGTTGCCGGGACTAAAAACTATCAGGCTGCGTGAATTACCTTTTGTGAAAATATTTTTGGTTGCATGGGTTTGGGCAACATTTACCGTTGGTTTGCCTTTGGTTCAACAAAACAGCCTTGCTGAACTTTTTCAACTGAATAATTTTTTACTTTTTTTATCGCGTGCTGTTTTCATTTTTGCCCTTACTATCCCTTTTGATATCCGTGATTTGAATTATGATACTGATAAGCATATTTCAACTATTCCATCCCGTTTTGGAATTGAGAAATCAAAATATTTTTCATTGTTTCTTATTATGGTTTTTATGATTGTTTCTATTATCCGTTTCCAATATAACTTTTGCACCACATCAGAATTGATTGCATTGGCTCTGTCTGCCTTGGTTTCAGCTGCTTTGATTCTGAAAATAAATAACCAGCGAAAAGAATTTTTCTATTCTGTTTTCATGGATGGAATGATGCCGGTGCAGTGGATATTTGTTATCCTTATTTCAAAAATAGTTTAAATATTATTTGGCAGATTGAAAAATAGTTTATTCATTTGCAGTCATTAACCAAATGGTTAAACCATGAGATTAAAAAAAATAAGCGCTACAACAGAGGAACGGATTAAAGCAGCCGCAAAAAAGATTTTTGTTCAGAAAGGTTATGCAGGTGCACGCATGCAAGACATAGCAAATGAAGCAAAGATTAATAAAGCGTTGTTGCATTATTATTTCCGTAGCAAAGATCAGCTGTTTGAACTCATTTTTATGGAGAATGTTCAGAAGATGATGCCGAAGATTAACTCCATCATTGATTCAGATGATAAATTGTTTGTTAAGATTGAAAAATTTGTTGCCGAATATCTGGCAATGTTGAGTGAAAATCCTTTCCTTCCTTTGTTTGTAGTTAATGAATTATCAAGCCATCCCGAGCGTTTTATAGAAAAATTAGCTCCTTTAACTCATGGAGGATTAAAGGTGAATAAATTCATTCAGCAAATGCAGGATGAAGTAGCAAAAGGAAAGATAATTCCTATCAGCCCGGTTACACTTCTTATGAATACAATTTCACTCTGTGTTTTCCCGTATTTAGGAAAGCCGATGATACAATTTGTTTTTGGTTTTGATGAGCTTCAATACCGCATGATTTTGGAACAACGGAAAAATGAAGTTGCGTTGTTTATCATTAATTCTATTAAGAAATAATAATATATAATTACATTAACTGAATGGTTAAATTAAATAATCAAAAATGAACAAATTCAGATTTATCCTGTCGCTATTGCTCTTATTCTCTTCAGTTGTTTTGCAAGCGCAAACAAAACTGAACATTGAACAGTGCTACGACCTTGCAAAGAAAAATTATCCGCTGGTGAAACAGATGGAGTTGATTTCAAAGACTGCTGATTATACAGTTCAGAATGCATCAAAAGGTTATCTGCCGCAGTTTTCAGTAAACGGACAGGCAACCTATCAATCCGATGTCACGGGCTTACCAATTAATGTTCCTAATGTTGAAAAACTGAGTAAAGACCAATACAAACTCTATGCAGATGTTAGCCAGGTGATTTATGATGGCGGAGTAATAAGTCAACAAAAGAAAATCATGCAGTCAAATGCTGAAGTGGAGCAGGAAAAAATTGAAGTGGAATTATATAAACTCAGGGAACGAATTAATCAATTATTTTTTGGAGTCTTATTAATTGACGGTCAACTTACTCAGGTTGAACTCTTGAGAAAAGATGTTAATACCGGGATGGAGAAAGTAAATGCAGGAATTAAAAATGGCGTTGCACTCAAAACAAACGCAGATGTTTTAAAAGCCGAATTACTGAAAGCAGAACAGAAAGAAATTGAGTTAAAATCAGCTCGAAAAGGATTTCTTGATGTGTTGGGACTTTTTATAAATCAGACCTTGAATGAAAACACAACTCTTGATGAGCCACAAATTTCAGAATCATTTGTGGCAACAATCAATCGTACTGAACTGAAATTATTTGAGGTTCAGAATAAATACATTGATGCACAATCAAAATTAATCACGCGAAAAAATTTACCGAGACTTGGTTTGTTCGGACAGGCAGGTTATGGCAGGCCGGCACTAAACATGCTGAACAATAAATTTGATACATACTACATTGGCGGAGTGCGCTTCAACTGGGCATTGTCAGGATTTTACACCATGAAAAATGAACGCCAATTACTGGATGTAAACCGCAAAATGATTGATGTTCAGAAAGAAGTTTTTTTGTTCAATACCAATCTTGCGTTAACGCAACAAAACACAGAGTTAAATAAGTTCCGCGAATTGATGCATGTGGATAATCAGCTTATTGAACTGAGAACAGAAATCAAGAATACCTCAAAGGTTCAACTGGAAAATGGTGTGATTAGTTCCAATGATTATCTGCGCGAGGTAAATGCTGAAGACCAGGCAAGACAAAATCTTTTAGTACACGAAATTCAACTGCTTATGGCAGGCTATAATTATAAAACCACTTCCGGAAACTGATAAAAACAACACAACATGAAACTAAAATACATCATTCCTATCCTTGCAGTTGCCATAGTTGCATCATGCAAAAACACAGAAAAAAAGTACGATGCCTCAGGTTCTTTTGAAGCGCAGGAAACCATTATTTCTGCAGAAGCTGCAGGAACAATTAAAGAATTTAGTGTTAGCGAAAGTCAGGAATTAAAAGCCGGTCAACCAATCGGCTACATTGATTCAATTCAGTTATATCTGAAAAAGAAACAATTGCTGGCAAGCATTAATGCGGTTCTCAGCAAACGCCCGGATGTTTCCACTCAACTTGGTGCGTTGGAAGAACAATTGCTATCAGTTGAAAAAGAAAAGCAACGCATGACAACTCTTGTCGCTGCCAATGCGGGAACTCAAAAACAATTGGATGATGTTACAGCACAAATCAATGTGATCAGCAAACAAAAAGAAGCGCTTCAATCCACACTTAAAATAACTGTGAACGGTATTACGCAGGAAACGCAGCCGCTTTATGTGCAGATTGAGCAATTGAATGACCAATTGGGGAAATGTAGAATTGTCAATCCTGTTAACGGAACTGTACTTGCAAAATATGTGGAGCCAAATGAAGTTGCTGCTCCCGGAAAACCATTGTATAAAATTGCCGACCTCAGTGAAATTATTCTTCGCGCTTACATCAGCGGAAGCCAGCTATCACAGATTAAACTTGCCCAACAGGTGAAAGTTTTTGTGGATGATGGAGCAGAAAATTATAAAGAATATGCCGGTGAAATCACATGGATAAGTGATAAAGCAGAGTTTACTCCCAAAACAATTATGACAAAAGATGAGCGCTCCAATCTTGTTTATGCAATTAAAATTAAAGTGAAGAATGATGGTTTTTTGAAGTTAGGAATGTATGGTGAAGTGAAGTTATAGCCATTCGCTGATAGCTTTTAGTTATTAGCAAAATAGTATGAAAAGAAAATATATAATGCAATTAATTTATAAGCTATCAGCCAACAGCTAATAGCCAACAGCCCAATGCCATGGTTGAACTAAATAACATCCGAAAAACTTACAACAAGGGCTCTGTACTTGCAGTTGACAGCGTGAGTTTTTCTGTGAGTGAAGGAGAGTTATTTGGTTTGATAGGGCCTGATGGCGCGGGTAAATCAAGTATCTTCAGAATTCTTGCTACGCTGCTGTTGGCTGATTCCGGTACGGCATCAGTGAATGGTTGGGATGTTGTTAATGACTATCATAAAATCAGAAATAACATAGGCTATATGCCGGGAAGATTCTCCCTTTACCAGGACTTATCTGTGGAAGAAAACCTTGAATTTTTTGCTACACTTTTCGGAACTAAAATTCAGGAAAATTATCATCTTGTTAAAGATATTTATGTTCAGCTTGAACCTTTCAAAGATCGCAGAGCTGGAAAACTTTCAGGTGGGATGAAACAGAAGCTGGCACTTTGCTGCGCACTCATTCATAAACCTGTTGTGCTTTTTCTTGACGAACCAACAACAGGTGTTGATCCGGTTTCAAGAAAAGAATTCTGGAATATGCTGAAACGACTGAAAGAGCAAGGGATTACGATTGTTGTTTCCACGCCTTATATGGATGAAGCAAACCTTTGCGACCGGATTGCATTGATGCAAAATGGTAAAATAATGTCGGTTGAATCTCCTGAAAATATTATTAAGGATTATAAAAATGAATTATGGGCCGTTGCCTCGCCTTCCATGCATACATTGCTTAGTGACCTTCGCCAATTTGAACTGACAGAAAGTTGTTACGCCTTTGGCGATTCATTACATCTTTCTTTTAAAACAAAGAATGAAAACAACCGCACCGAAACATTGCAATATCTTGAAAGCCGCAACCAGCGTGAAGTTGAGATGAAAAAAATCAACCCAGGAATTGAAGATTGTTTTATTTCATTAATGCAACAATAGGATGGAAGAACAGGTAATAAAAGTGGAAAAACTGACCAAGCGATTTGGTGATTTCACTGCAGTGGATGAAATAAGTTTTGAAGTAACAAAAGGCGAAATATTTGGTTTTCTTGGTGCAAACGGTGCAGGCAAAACAACTGCGATGCGTATGTTGTGTGGCCTTTCAATTCCCACATCCGGTGCGGCTTCTGTGGTTGGTTTTGATGTTTACAAACAAACAGAAGACATCAAAAAAAACATTGGTTATATGAGCCAGCGTTTTTCACTTTATGAAGATTTATCGGTGATAGAAAACATAAAATTCTATGCAGGAATTTACGGGCTTACTAATAAACAAATCAAAGAAAAAAGTGAGGAATTAATTGAGCGCCTTGGTTTGCACAGCGAAATAAAAAAGCTGGTTGGTGCGTTACCACTGGGCTGGAAACAGAAGCTTGCTTTTTCTGTTGCGTTGATTCACAGCCCGCAAATTATTTTTCTGGATGAACCCACCGGAGGAGTAGATCCGGTAACCCGCAGACAATTCTGGGAAATGATTTATGAAGCATCAGCTAAAGGTGTGACTGTTTTTGTAACAACGCACTATATGGATGAAGCAGAATACTGCAACCGGGTTTCCATTATGGTTGACGGACGCATTGAAGCATTGGATGCACCGCGAAAACTGAAAGAAAAGTTTAATGTTTCATCTATGGATGAAGTCTTTTACATGCTCGCACGTGGAGCTAAGAAAGCAGTTATATGAAGCAGTTTATAGTTTTTATAAAAAAAGAATTTGCCCACGTTCTGCGTGACCGCAGAACGCTGCTTATTCTTTTTGGCTTGCCTGTTGTGCAGATTCTGGTCTTTGGTTTTGCTCTTACCAACGAAGTAAAGAATTCACGAATTGTTATTTGTGATTATGCAAATGATGAAAGTTCTCATGCCATCATCCGCAAGATTGAAGCCAGTGAATATTTCGATACCGAAAAAATAACACTGTCTTACAGTGACATTGAAAAATCCTTCAAAGAAGGAAAAATAAAAGCCGCAATTATTTTTCCTTTAAATTTTGATAATGATTTGCAACACCTGAACAAAGCACAAATTCAGATTATTTCGGATGCTTCGGACCCGAATACCGGCAATACAATTAACAATTATCTCAGTACCATCATTGCTGATTATCAGCGGCAAATGATGGATAATATTAAAATCCCGCTTCGTGTTACGACAGAAATACGTATGCTGTATAATCCGCAGTTGAAAGCTGCGCACAATTTTGTGCCGGGTGTGATGGCGTTGGTTCTCATGCTCGTTTGCGTGATGATGACTTCCATTTCCATCGTGCGCGAAAAAGAAATGGGAACCATGGAAGTGCTGCTTGTTTCACCCTACCGCCCCATACTTGTTATACTTTCAAAAGCAGTACCATACCTGTTGCTTTCACTGGTGAATGTTGCAACTATTTTATTGCTCAGTGTTTTTGTGCTTGACCTTCCAATTGTTGGGAGCGTGTGGTTACTTTTTCTTGAAAGTATTTTATTCATTATCACTTCACTCTCACTTGGATTACTGATTTCTATACGGGCGAAAACGCAGCAGGAAGCCATGCTGATTTCCATGATGGGTATGATGTTGCCAACGTTAATTTTCAGCGGATTTATGTTTCCGGTTGAAAATTTTCCGCTGCCGCTTCAGATAATTTCAAATATAGTTCCTGCACGCTGGTTCTATATAATAGTTAAAACAGTTATGGTGAAAGGACTTGGTTTTTCAGCCATCTGGAAAGAAACACTTATTCTCACTGGCATTACATTTTTTCTGTTGGCAGTAAGTCTTAAAAATTTTAAAAAACGACTCGAATGAGAACCATACGATTCCTTTTGCAAAAAGAGTTCCGCCAGATTTTCAGGAATAAATCCATACTGGCTGTGGTGCTGATGGTTCCAATTGTTCAGTTGTTAATTCTGCCACTTGCAGCTGATTACGAAGTAAAAAATGTTTCGCTCTGTATTGTTGACCACGACCACTCAACCTACAGTCAAAAACTGATTTCAAAAATTACTGCATCCGGTTATTTCAAACTTGTTGATTTTCCCGACTCTTACCAGAAAGGTCTTTCGTATATAGAAAAAGATAAAGCAGATGTCATCCTTGAAATTCCTGCCAACTTTGAGCGCAACTTGATTCGTGATGATTCACAAAAACTTTTTATTTCGGTCAATGCTATCAATGGTGTGAAAGCCAACCTGGGTGGGGCTTATGTGTTGGGTATCATTCGCGAATTCAATTCTGTCATAAGAACACAGTGGCTGCAACCTCCTAAATTCAGCAATTTTCCTGTTATTGATATTGCTATAACAAACTGGTATAATCCCTACATGAATTATAAAATATTTATGGTGCCCGGAATTCTTGCTGTGCTGGTAACCATGATGGGTGGCTATGTTTCAGCGCTTAACATTGTAAAAGAAAAAGAATTGGGAACCATTGAACAGATGAATGTTTCGCCTATTCGTAAACATCATTTTATTCTCGGAAAACTTATTCCGTTTTGGGTGTTAGGTATGGTGGTGCTCAGCATTGGCTTAACAGTAGGGTTTGTTGTTTACGGAATTGTTCCTGAAGGAGAGCTTGGACTCATTTATCTTTTTGCGGCTGTTTACCTCGTATCTGTTTTAGGGCTCGGCTTCCTTGTTTCTACGTATTCCGAAACTCAGCAGCAGGCCATGTTTCTATCGTTTTTCTTCATCATGATTTTCATTATGCTCAGTGGTCTCTTCACTTCAATTGACAGCATGCCTCAATGGACAAAAGTTATCACCTGGTTTAATCCTGTTACTTATTTTATTCAGGTTATGCGCATGATAGTGCTTAAGGGTAGCGGCTTTACAGATATTCTGCCGCATCTGTTGAAAGTTGCCGCCATTGGTTTAGTTCTTAATATCTGGGCAATCAGAAATTACAAGAAGACTTCGTAATTCTATCGAATACCTTACTTTTGCAGAAATCAATTATTACAATTTTACGATGAAAATAGTTTACTCATTTCTGACATTTCTGGCTTTCTCTATTTTTCTTCGGCAGTCATTTGCTCAAGTTATTCCACAATACGATCATGTTGTTATATGCGTACTTGAAAACCACAGCTATTCACAGATTCAAGGCTCGTCAAACGCTACTTACATCAACAGTCTGGTTGCTGATCAAAACGCAGCAACCTTTACTGATTCTTATGGCTTAACTCATCCAAGCCAACCTAATTACATCATGCTTTTTTCGGGTGATAATCAAGGTTCAACAGGTGACGGACTTCCGGCCGGTCAACCCTTTATTACCTGTAATTTAGGCGCTGAATTGCTCGCCAACAATTTTACGTTTGCAGGCTATTCAGAAGATTTACCATCAACAGGTTTTAACGGAGAAACCTCAGGTCTTTATGCCCGCAAACATTCTCCATGGGTAAACTGGATGAATGCTTCTACTAACGGAATTCCTTCATCACTTCATCTTTCTTATGCTGATTTTCCAAGTGATTTTTCACAGTTGCCAACATTATCGTTTGTTATTCCGAATCTTGAAAACGATATGCATGACCCGGCCCTTTTGCCTTCTGCAATTTCAAACGGAGATGCCTGGGTTGAGAATAATATGGATGCCTACATACAATGGGCAAAAACAAATAACAGTTTGTTTATTTTAACTTTTGATGAAGATAACTGGGTGTCATTGAATCATATTCTTACCGTATTTATTGGTGATAATCTTATTGCCGGAAGCTATAGTGAAACAATTGATCATTACAATGTTTTGCGCACACTCGAAGATATGTATGGTTTGAATTACTGCGGAAACAGCGCAACAGCAACACCCATTACTGATTGCTGGGCACAGGTTTCAACAGGAATTGAATTGGCTGTCAGCAATTTTGAAAGCGCTTCGGTTTACCCTAATCCGGCAACAGAAAATCTGAATATTGAAATTTCAGCAAACAAGCCTGAGACAATCCGCATCACAATTACAAATTTGTTTTCGCAGGTTTTTGCTGCTTATGAAACTGAGATTTCAGAAGGAAAAAACCAAATAAAAATTCCTCTTGAAAGTTTTGAGAATGGAACATATTTTGTGAACATTAGTTCTTCACAGAAAAGTGAGTCAAAGAAACTTGTTGTTAAAAATTAATCAGAGATACATTACCTCTTTCACAGCTTTAATTACCTTCTCAGCAGTAGGTAAAAATTCCGCTACAAGCGTTGGTGCATAAGCTAAAGGAACATCTTGTGTCATTACTCTTTTCACAGGTGCATCTAAATAATCAAATGCATCTTTCTGTACTTTGAAAGCAACTTCGGTTGCAATGGAACCCAGCGGCCAGGCTTCTTCAACAATTACTAAACGGTTGGTTTTCTTCACCGAAGTTATCACAGTGTTATAATCAATCGGACGAACAGTGCGTAAGTCAATTATTTCTACTTCAATTCCGTCTTTAGCTAATTCTTCGGCAGCTTTAAAAACAGTTTTTATAATTTTTCCGAACGATACAACTGTAACATGTTTTCCTTCCCGTTTCACATCCGCAACACCAATCGGAATGATGTATTCGCTTTGAGGAACCGGTCCCTTCTCGCCATACATCTGTTCTGATTCCATGAAAATTACAGGGTCGTTATCACGGATTGCAGCCTTCAGCAAACCCTTGGCATCATAAGGATTAGAAGGCACAACAACTTTTAATCCGGGGCAGTTTGCATACCAACTTTCATAAGCCTGTGAGTGTTGCGCACCCAGTTGTCCTGCAGAAGCAGTCGGTCCGCGAAAAACAATAGGAACACCAAATTGTCCGCCCGACATGGATTTCATTTTTGCTGCAGCATTAATTACCTGATCAATTGCAACCAATGAAAAATTAAACGTCATAAATTCAATGATAGGTCGCAGCCCGTTCATGGCAGCACCCACACCAATTCCCGCAAAACCCAATTCAGAAATGGGAGTATCAATCACACGCTCGGCTCCAAACTCCGCCAACATTCCCTGACTTGCTTTGTAAGCACCATCGTATTCCGCTACTTCTTCACCCATGAGAAAAACGTTTTTATCCCTGCGCATTTCCTCGCTCATGGCTTCTTTTACCGCTTCACGAAACTGTATCTCTCTCATGTCTTGATTTTTTTGAATGTTCAAAAATAGGAATAAGTTTTAACCCTCTCCTTTGGAGAGGGAAGGGGGAGGCTTTTAAAACAATGTCGGCTGCACCACCACCACCTTAAAACTCTTTCTGTGAATAATTGATTCCCCATATTGCTCAATTGCTATGCGATGTTTCAGCGTTCCATACCCTTTATTTTTTCTCCAGTTATAATGCGGAAACTCCTCGTCCATTTTCATCATATATTCATCACGGTGGGTTTTTGCAAGAATGGAAGCGGCAGCAATGGACATATATTTTCCGTCACCTTTAACAATACACTTGAATGGAAGGTCTTTGTATTTTTTAAAACGGTTGCCATCAATCAATAACAATTGTGGCGTTTTTTTTAATTGTTCAATCGCCCGGTGCATGGCGAGATAAGAAGCGTTGAGAATATTTATTTTGTCAATTTCTTCATGCGTTGTAATGCCAACTGCCCATGCCACTGCTTCTTTTTCTATAATCGGGCGAAGCTCTTCTCTTTTCTTTTCACTCAGTTGTTTGGAGTCATTCAACAATTCTGATCTGAATTTTTTTGGAAGAATAACAGCCGCGGCAAACACCGGTCCAGCAAGGCATCCGCGTCCGGCTTCATCCACACCGGCTTCAATTAACTTGTTTTGAAATCGCAGTTCAAGCATTTTTGTTTCTCGCCAAGACGCAAAGTTCGCAAAGATTTATTGTTTGCTTAGCGTTCTTAGCGCCTTTGCGAGACAATTTTAATTGATAATCTTCCTTAACTCATCACCGAATTTCCAAACATCTTCAAACGAATTATAAAGCGGAACAGGAGCCAGACGTATTACATCAGGATTTCGCCAATCGGTTATAATTCCTGCTTTCAATAATTGTTCATGAATTTGTTTTCCGTTTTCAGAAAACACCAGTGATAATTGGCAACCACGTTCCGCTTTATTTCGTGGAGTAAGAATTGTGATTTTAAGTTTTTGCCCTTCGACTACGCTCAGGTTGACATTTATTTCATCAATTAAAAATTCGAGGTAACTAGTCAGCTTCTCACTCTTCTCACGCAGATTTTCAATCCCTGCTTCATCAAAAATATCCAATGCCATTTTGTGTACAGCCATTGAGAATACAGGTGCGTTGCTCAGTTGCCAGCCATCAGCACCAACTGCAGGAACAAATCCTTTTTCCATTTTAAAACGTGTATCAGGATTATTTCCCCACCAGCCTGCAAAGCGCGGTAGTTCGGGATTATTGCCATGTTTCTCATGCACAAAAATTCCTGCTACGCTTCCCGGCCCCGAGTTCAGATATTTATAGCTGCACCAGCAAGCAAAATCCACATTCCAGTCGTGCAGGTTCATCACCAGATTACCCATAGCATGAGCTAAGTCAAAACCTGCAAGTGCGCCCACTTTATGTGCAGCCTCAGTAATACATTTCATGTCAAAAGCCTGTCCGGTATAATAATTCACACCGCCAATCATTACCAATGCGAGTTCTTCATTCAGCTCTTCAATTTTTGCAAGAATATCTTCTGAGTGCAAAGTAAATTCTCCTGCTCGTGGCTTTAGTTCTACAATTGTTTCATGAGGATTAAAACCATGAAATCTCACTTGTGATTCTAATGCATATTGGTCAGAAGCAAACGGTTTTTCTTCGCACAGTATTTTAAAACGCTTTGCTGTCGGACGGTAAAACGAAACCATCAGCAAATGAAGATTATTGGTCAATGAACCCAATGCACAAACTTCCGAAGGCTTTGCTCCCACAAGTTTTGCAAGCGGTTGATTAAACATTTTCTCATAAGAGAACCACGGGTTTTTTGCATGAAAATGTCCTTCCACTGCAAACTTTGCCCAGTCGTTTAATTCTTGTTGTAAAGCTGAAGCAGCAGTTTTTGGTTGTAATCCCAATGAATTTCCGCAGAAATAAATTGCTTCTTTTCCATTCAGTTGCGGAAAGAAAAATTTGTCTCTGAAAGTTGAAAGTTTATCTGCTTTGTCCTGCGACTGTGCAAATTCAAGGGTGTTGTTAAAGCTCATATTCTTTGCGCCTTTGCGCCTTTGCGTGAAATTCTACTTGTGCCCAAAGGTATAAATTACCCTATATTCGCAAAGCAAATTTGAAGAAATGAAAAGAGATAAATCAGAACAATTATTTGAAAAAGCGAAGCAATATTTTCCGGGTGGAGTAAATTCTCCTGTGCGTGCTTTTCGCTCGGTAGGCGGAACTCCGCTATTTATACAAAAAGGGGATGGCAGCAGGATTTGGGATGCAGATGAAAATGAATTTATAGATTTCTGTTGCTCATGGGGACCATTGATTTTAGGGCACAATAATTCAAAAGTCAGAGAGGCAATAGTTACTGCAGTACAAAACGGAACTTCATTTGGTGCGCCAACACAAAAAGAAAATGAATTGGCTGAGCTGATTTTATCCAACAATAAATTTATTGAAAAAATAAGGTTTGTAAGTTCAGGAACCGAAGCGGTGATGAGTGCCATCAGACTTGCGCGTGGCTTTACAGGCAGAAACAAAATTTTAAAGTTTGAAGGTTGTTATCACGGACACGTTGATTCCATGTTGGTGAAAGCAGGTTCGGGTTTGGTTACCTTCGGAACAAGTTCTTCTGCCGGTGTTCCCGAGTCGTTTGTGAATGATACCATTGTTGTTCCGCTCAACAATATTGAAGCGGTAAAAAAAGCATTTGAAGAATTTGAGAATCAAATTGCAGCAGTCATTATTGAGCCTGTTCCCGCTAACAACGGTTTGTTGTTACAGACTAAAAAATATCTGCAACAACTAAGAACTATCTGCTCAGAAAATAAAACGCTGCTGCATTTTGATGAAGTGATTTCGGGCTTCCGGCTTGGGTTTGAAGGTGCTGCCGGTTACTACGGAATTCAACCTGATATTATTACTTACGGAAAAATAATCGGTGGTGGTTTGCCGGTAGGAATGTATGGAGCAAGCAAAGAAATCATGGCAAAGATTTCTCCCGATGGTGATGTTTATCAGGCAGGAACCTTGTCGGGAAATCCGGTTGCAATGGCTGCAGGAATTGCGCAATTGACTGAATGTTTGAAAGCTGATTTTTATTCTTTACTTGAAACAAAAACAAAAAAACTCTGCGCAGCTGTTGAAGATCATGCTCGTTCAAAAGGTTATAAATTCAGAATGTTCAACATTGCTTCTATTTTCTGGATTGCATTTACAGACCAAGAGAATATAAGAAGTGCAGATGAAATAGATGCCGCAAGCATGAGTAAATTCAGAGTTCTTCACTCTGAATTATTAGAGAGTGGAATTTATCTCGGACCTTCAGGTTACGAGGTTGGTTTTATTTCTGAAGCACATACAGATACAGATATTGATAAAACAATTGTAGCAATGTGTAAAGCTTTAGACAAGGTTTTCGCACAATAAAATTACTATGCAGGAATACGATGTGGTGATAATCGGAAGCGGGTTGGGAGGCTTGCTCTGCGCCAATATTCTTGCTGAAGAAGGTTATAAAGTTTGTGTGCTGGAAAAGAACCAACAAATAGGTGGCAACCTGCAAACCTTTGTCCGCGACCGGGTTATTTTTGATACAGGTGTTCATTACCTCGGTGGTTTGGGTGAAGGTGAAAACCTAAATCGCTTCTTCAATTATTTCGGCATTATGGATAAGCTGAAGTTGGAGAAAATGGATGAAGATGGTTTTGACATTCTAACGTTTGAAGGAGATAACAATCAGTATCCCTATGCACAGGGTTATGAAAATTTCATTTGTGTTCTAACTGAAAAATTTCCTGCTGAACAAAAAGCAATTCAAAAATATTGTGATGAAATAAAAAAGGTTTGCCTTCGCTTTCCCTTGTATAACCTGCGAAACGGAGAGAGTTATAATTCCGATTCGGAACTGTTACAAACCAACGCAAAGGACTTTATTGCTTCACTCACCAAAAATGAAAAGCTAAGGAATGTATTGGCCGGAACCAATCTTTTGTATGCCGGAATAGGGGAGAAGACTCCTTTTTACATTCATGCGTTGGTGGTGAATAGTTACATTTTAAGCGCCTGGCGTTTAATTGATGGTGGTTCGCAGATTGCAAAACTGCTTGTCAAAAATATTAGAAAATCCGGAGGAGATATTTTTAAACGAAGCGAAGTAAAGCAACTGAAATTTGAAGGAGATGAAATCCGTTCTGCTGAACTCACAAATGGAAAAACGGTAAAAGGAAAACTTTTTATTTCCAATGCTCATCCGCTCACAACACTTGAATTGCTTGAACAGGGAAAGGTTCGCAAATCGTACTACACACGATTTAAGTCACTTGAAAATTCAGTTTCTTCTTTTTCGCTTTACTTGGTTTTTAAGAAAAATAAAGTCCGTTATGTAAAACATAACAACTATCATTTTAAAACAAATGATGTGTGGAAACCTGTTGACTATAAAGAAAACGAATGGCCGCTGAGTTACGGAGCATTTATGGTTTCTACTTCCAAGACAAAAGAATATGCCGAAGGAATGGCGGTGCTCACTTACATGAAATTTGATGAAGTGAAAAAGTGGCAGAACACTTCCAGCACCGTTGCTCATCCTGATTTTCGCGGTGAAGATTATGAAGAATTCAAACGCAGAAAATCTGAAATTCTGTTGGATGAATTAGAGAAAAAGTTCCCCGGTATTCGTGCAAATACAAAAGCCTATTACAGCTCAACACCGCTCAGTTACCGCGATTACATTGCCTCACCCTCTGGCAGCATGTATGGAATTGTGAAAGATTGCTTTGACCCTGTCAAGACGATGGTTCCTGCCCGAACGAAAGTAAAAAATCTTTTTTTTACCGGACAGAATTTGCATTTTCACGGTGTGTTGGGAGTTACGGTAAGCGCCTTTGTTACCTGTTCTGAAATACTTGGATTGGATTATTTGTTAGAGAAGATTGCAAAGAAAGAAAGGAATGTGTCAAAACCGTAGAGGCGCGATGCTCGCGCCTTATTTAAATAAAAAATAATGCCTGTTTTCCTGGATGGTTTTTTTGTTGGACTCGCCCTCATAATCCTTATCGGACCTGTGTTTTTCACCTTGCTGAAAACTTCATTGCAGCATGGTGTTGTTGCGGGTGGTTTAGTTGCTTTAGGGATTTTTATTAGTGATATTCTTGCTGTATTGCTGTGCGTTTTCGGTGCTTCAGTTTATCTGAAGAGTGATGAAAGCAGATTTTATCTTGCCCTTGTTGGAGGTGTGGTTTTGATAGCTCTCGGAATTCGCTATTTTCTGAAAAAGAAAAGTGCAGAGGAAGATACAATCCAGTTGAATGCCAAACATTATATAGGTTTTTTCAGCAAAGGTTTTCTTGTGAATTTTGTCAATCCCTTTGTATTTGCGGTGTGGATTGGTATTATAAAAGTAGCAGGCGACAAACACGGCTTTGATAAAAACCTTGGTATTTACCTTTCAGGGACGTTGCTCGCCATTTTCACTTCAGATATGACCAAAGTTTTTCTTGCAGCAAAAATCAAAAATATTCTTAAGCCCGAAATTCTTTTTGTGCTTTACAAAGTAATAGGCCTTTGTCTTGTTCTGCTAGGCCTGCGTTTATTCTATGTAGCCTTTGTTAATTGAATAGATTGCATTCCGTCACCCTGAACTTGTTTCAGGGTCTTGTTGTTGAGATGCTGAAACAAGTTCAGCATGACGTTTTTAAATAATTCCTGATCCAAGCAAAACAGCAAACACCATCAGCATGAGTGCAACAAAGAGTTGCATGAATTTCATCGTAACTTTTTTCACCAGTTTACTACCAAGGTAAGCGCCTGTAAATGCGCTCAGCGTTCCTGCGGCAACAATGTAAATTTCGTTTTGAG
>CAMDBK010000003.1 GCA_945889235.1 Chitinophaga pinensis | reverse complement strand
TTGCAGTTGTGCAAGGTAAACCAGTTGTAAGTGCACCTCCATTGCTAAGAATAGTTGGCGAAGCACAATTTGCAATATTAATGATGCAAATTGCAAAAGGAATTTCTGCTGAAGCAGTCCATGTTGCTGTTGTATTTGCAGCTACTGTAAACATATACCAGTCTGTATCACGTGAACTTGTATCAGCCCACATTGTACCTAATACTGATTGGTTACAAGTAATATTCTGATATGCCGGTGTAACCATATTACATCCGCCATTAGCATCAGCACCGCAGGTTTCAATCTCAGCAGTTGCAGCACCGGGAGGTGTTACAGCACAAGGATTGAAAACACAAACAGTAAAATCAGTTCCTGTTGGAACGCCTGAAAAATAATCGTAAACACGAAGCCAGATTGTTTCACCGTTTGTAAGTCCGGTAATTTCTCCGGATTCAAGTTCTCCTGCAAGCGAAGCATCAATACAACCGATAGAGGCAATATCTGCACAAGTTGTTCCTGCATAAACATCAACTACAGCATCAAAACCTGTTCCGCCTAATACATCAATAATTGCTGTCGGACCTGTTGCAACAAATTTATACCAAACGTCATCGTTAGGTGTTCCTGTTCCGCATCCTGTGTTTGGTGATTGTGTTGCTGAAGCAACTGTTCCCGGAATAGGGGTACATTCTGCGTTACCAACTGTTAAAGCAATGGCTCCAGCACAATTGTCGTTTGCTGGACCTGCGGGAGTTGATACTACACAAATATCAAATGTAAAGGTTGTTGAAAGTGTTGTTCCGAAATCATAAACTCTTATAAAATAAGTATTGCCTATAGTTAAACCTGTAAGTGAAATAGTTTCGGTTCCAGCTGAAACGGTTGCGTCAGCGCAGGAAACATTGGTTTGTGAACCGCATGTTCCGGTAAGCACTTCCACTACAGCATCAATGTCTGCTGAACCAACAACGGTAACTGTTGCAGTTGTATTGTCTGCTGTAAATGAATACCAAACATCAAGGCTGGCTCCACTCGTAAATCCATCGCAGCTAAGAGCGGGAAGTGACTGCGTTGCACCTTGAGTTGTACCCGAAACCGATATACATGTTGTTGCAGTTGAAAGTGAATATGATCCTAAGCAATTATCATTTGCCGGTGCGCTAACTCCTACACTGCGGTAAACCAATGTACTTGCAGTACTGTTAGTAGTGCAGTTGTATTGGTTAACCATCACTCTTGCAACACCTGTAAAAGTTGCTGTCCAGTTTAATTTTGCATCATCACCGCAAACATCGTCAGCGTAAGCAAGTCCTGTAGCAAGAACTGCATTATTGAAAAGTGTTAATTCTGAATCATAACTTGCGTTTCCTCCATCGGCTGCGCAAAGCGACCATTCGTAAACAGTTCCTGATACTACATTATACAAAGAATACTCACCTGCATAAATAAGAGTTGAAGCTGTTTGCCATGAAGTTGTAGGGTTCATTGTCCCTGTAGGGTAATTAGTCCCTGACGAGGTGCATCCTACTCCTGTTCCTATCGCAGTAAGTTCTACAACCATATCCATGCAGGTTGTATTGGTAAGGCAATTGTATTCGTTGATTTGAATATCATAGTCACCTGTACTTCCCGGAGTGAAAAATATTTCAGTTTGGGTGCCGCAATCGTCATCAGAATAAGCAACCTGAGTTCCCCCACCTGCAGTGAAAATAGTAATCTGCGTGTCAAAGGCGGTGTTGGTACAAGTGCTGATGCGGTAAGTGTTTCCGGCTATCATATTAGTAACGCGGTTCATTTCACCAGCATAGGTGCAGACGGAAGAAACCTGATCAGCCACATTTACTAATTGTGTTGAGGCATCCCATGTAAGGTATATATTATTATTGTAGGTACACTGTGCTGTAGCACCTGTGCTGATTAGCATTGCTCCTGCTATGAAGAGCAATCCTGTTATTTTTGTAAAAAATGTTTTCATTTTAATATTTTTTTTTCGGGTAGATTATTATTTTCCTTTTAATTGTCTTTCAGCAGCCTGTTGTTCAGTCATTGAAACTTTAGCATTTTGTTGCTGGTTGTTATTCATCCACACTTCTTTTGCTTTGTTGTAGTTTGCAATGTCCTGCTCTTTGTTTCCTGTAATAGGATAACGGGGTGTGCGGGCATCAGTATAAATAATGCTGCGTGCATTGTAATAGTTAGGAGAAATTGCAGGTTCGTTATTAATGACTGCACTTTCATCTTTTTTAGGAGAAGCAGAAACTACTGAAGTTCCTGAAGTCTTAGCTTTCACTTCTGTTTTTACGCCCTGATTAATTTGCTCTTGCTGTGCATTAATGTAGGCTGCATCTTTCTTTTGTTGCGGATTAAGGCTGTTTACACTTTGGCTGAAAGAAGAAAAGCCAGTGAAAAGCATTCCAATCATTAGCATGACAGGAAAATAGTAATTGTTTTTCATTTTTGTTCGTTAAGAGTTAGTTTTATAGATATGAATTATTGGAAATGGGCGGCAAAGGTATTAATTGTCCTGAAAGAACAAATTAATAAAATCAATTTTTTTTGAGGCTTTTTTTGACTTAACTCTCTCTTCCGTTCAGCTTTTCGCTGTCGAGTTTTTCGCGCAATTCTTTTACGCGGGCTTTATATTCACCAAGGTGAGCTTTATTAATCGGGTCTGCAGGTTGCGACACCACATCTTTTTTAGGGTCAACCTGTCTTCCGTTTTTCCAGAAGCGGTAACATACGTGAGGTCCGGTTGCAAGTCCGGTACTGCCCACATAACCTATAATATCACCTTGTCTTACATGCGAACCATTTTTAATTCCTTTTGCAATTTTACTCATGTGTAAATACTGTGTTGTATAAGTTCCGTTGTGTTTTATTTTTACGTAGTTACCATTGCCGGCAGTGTAAGCTGCTGCAATCACTTTGCCGTCAGCAGTAGCCATAATGGGTGTTCCGGTTGGTGCTGCATAATCGGTACCAAGGTGCGGACGATTTATTTTTAAAACAGGATGCAAACGCTTTGCAGAATACGAAGAACTGATGCGTGAAAATTTCAACGGTGCTTTCAAAAAAAGTTTTTTCAAACTTTCACCGTTCTCATCATAATAGCCGGTAGCACCTTTTATATCTGACCAAAAGGAATAAAAATCTTTTCCGTCATTATTAAAGAGCGCTGCGTGAATGCGGCTTACACCAATGGAATGTCCGTCAACAAATTTTTCTTCGTAAATAACTTTGAAATAGTCGCCTTTTTGAATTTTGTAAAAGTCAACTGTCCAGGCGTAAATGGTGGAAAGCTCCTTTGCCAGACCAAGGTTGATGTTGTTGGCTTCCATGGTAGCGTAAAGTGATGAATAAATTTTTCCGCTTACAGTGGCCATCTTTATTTCCACCGGTTTTTCGCCTTTATAAATATTGAGTGTATCGCGGAAATCAAAAACAATATAATCGCTGGCGTTTATTTCATACACAAAACACTGAGCAATCTGGTTTGAATCTTTGGTGCAGAAAACGGTGTATTCGTTGCCGGCTGTAATTTTACGGGCATCAAAAAGTTCACGTGAACTTTTGTTCATCTTATCAATCATGCCCAACGAAATTTTATGCTTCTGCAGAATGGTTGAAAGATTTTCGTTGCGTTGAACTTTCCCTTTCACCATATAAAATGAATCTACATCAAAGCCATATTCTTCACCGGAGTCAGCGTTTTCAACTTCTTCTGCTTTGCTGTAATCAGCTTCAAATGTTATGAGTTGAATAACTAACAACGAAAATGCAAGCAACAAAAAACCTGTTGCAGAAAAAAGGATTACTTTTTTTTTGTCTAGTTCCATTAACGCAAAACGGTTATCGTTCCTTTTTTCTTATCTGAATTTCCGTCAATGGTTGAATATTGAAGAATATAAAAGTACGTTCCATCCGGAGCATCATTTCCACCTTTTGTTTTACCGTCCCAAGTATTTGCAGTTTCAGTAATTTCAGCCATCAGCATTCCCCAGCGGTTAAAAATTCTTCCTTCCGCTTTTTCAACTCCTTTTAAAGTTGGTATCCATACATCGTTTGATAAATCTCCATTGGGAGTAAATACATTAGGCACTTCAATCAGTATTGTGTTGTCAACATAAACATCAAAAACAATTGTATCAGTGCAGCCGTTTGCGCTTGTTGCAACAAGGATTACAGGATAATGTCCGGTATCGGGAAAAGTGTAGGATGGGCTGGTAGTTGTTAGTGTTGTATCAGGAAAAATCCATTCATAACTTTCAGCACCAGTGCTTGTGTTGGTGAAATTTACAGTAAGCAATGAAGTTTGCATATCAGCCGATGCAGTTGGCGAAGGATTAATTACCACATTACTATTTTGGGTTGAAGAACATCCATCTGTTGATACAACGGTGAGGCTTACAATATAAGTTGCATCCGTTGCATAATTATGAATTGGATTCTGGTCGGTTGAACTTTCGCCATCGCCAAAACTCCAGTTCCATGTACTAAGTGTTCCGCTTGGAATAAGTGTGGTATCCGTGAACAGAATAGGATTGCCCGAACAATTATTGTCAACTGTAAAACCAACATCGGGTAAAGGAAGAACGGTGATAGTTGTAGTATTTGAATCGCTGCAGCCCGCCTGGTCAACTACGGTTTGCACAATCTGAAAAGTTCCTGCGCTGTTATAAACTACAGAAGGATTTGTATCCGTAGATGCTGTTCCGTTTCCGAAATCCCAACTCCATGAAGCAATGCTTCCTAATCCGCTGTATGAACTGTCAGTCAGCTGAAGCGTTTCACCCTGGCAAAGGGTGGCAACATTGGTGGAAAAATCAGGAACTATGGACAAACAAAAACGCTGTTCGTTAATTGAACCACCTGTACTTCCTGTAAAACCCCAATATACGTTTGGATTGTTACTAAAAATATTCGCTACAATATTTCCGGTGTAGGTAACGCGCAACACTCCGTCAAAATACGCTTCAAGTGTTTGTGTTCCTGCATTCCATTTTACGCGGAGCAAATGATTTTGTCCGTCTTCAATATTTCCGGTACTTGTAAGTGCAGACGTGGGACCGGCAAGATTATTTATTCCGTTGTGGTCTACATCACCATTGGATTGTATTCCAATATGGTCGTAAATCGGGTCACCGTAATTTCCGTTCATGTAGGTGTCAATTTCTATCGCCACTGAAGGTGTAATTCCCAGATATCCTAAACCACCGCCATTGGAGCCGATGCTGGTGCTTACCGGTTGAAGCACAAAAGCAATTCCATCTGCACCGCCATCATTGTAGCCGAGGAATACATCAAAAGTAAAATCAAATGAATCAACTAAACTTATTTGATTTACGTTCCATACCGAACCGCCCTGCGTATTTAAATCAGGAGTAAGTCTGTAACAGTTGCAACTTAATTGTGATGCATTTCCATTTACCTGATAGGATTGTGCAAAGGAATTGATAATTGATAATTGATAATTGATAATTAAAAAGAATAGGATTTTTTTCATGCTGTTATTTTTTATTGACTACTGATTCAACCCAGGATTTTCCCCAGTTATTTTTTTCTTGTTCGCTCCAAAGTTCAGGATAAAACATCCTCTTTTGAAAACGTGGAGGAAGATATTTCTGCCAGTTGGTTCCACCAGTTGCTGCAATATCTTCGTTCTTGCCTTTTTCTAAATACTTTGCTGCGGAGCGGTAATGCACCAATGGCCAGTTTACATTTACATTCACATCTAATTGTTTGAGTGCGGTAATAAGTTGACTGTTTTTTTGGTCTGCTTTGTTAAGTGATTTGTATTTCGCCCACAGGTTTTTGCCTTTGTAATCGTTTGCCAGTGCAATCAGTTTAGCAGAATATTTTTTTTCAAAATGTTTTAAGGTCAGTGTTTTTTGCCCTGTTTCAAGTTCAGTTGCGCCTTTTTTCCAGTAGATGTTTTCAAACATTTTTTCTATTGACGCTTTCTTCCCTTCAAATTTTTTGCGCTCGTCTTTATCTACCAAACGGATAAAATCGGTAGCGCAGATTTCTATCATGCGGTATTGTGCTGACTGAAAACCGCTTGCCGGCAACAGCGCCATGCGGAAACGCAGAAACTGCTGCTTCTCCATTCCGCTTCCCATAATGTCAAAGGACTTGGTAAGTGCCTCAAAATAATTGTTGATGCGGGTTACACGTTCAGCAAAATAGTTAACGTCTAATTTTTTATTCCAGCCTTTATCTTCACCTGTTTCCATCACCAAATCTCGACCGTTATTTGCAATTTGCTCCAGCTCATGCAGCGCCAACCTGAAATACAATTCCGTAACCTGATGGTACATGATGAAAATCAATTCATCGGGATAATCAGTTTTTGGATGCTGCAACGAAAGCAACGTGTCTACATTAATATAATCCCAATAGTTAGTAACGTTGGAATACAACAAACCATCAAGGTAGGAATTCATGTCCTGCCCAATAACTGCATACTTTTCTTCCAGTTTATTTACCCGCTCAACAAATTCAGGTCGTAACTTCATGTTCTGATTTTGTGGGAAAATTAGAGCAAAAAGAAAGGGGATATTTTACCGCGGAGTATAAACTGTAAACATGGGGGTGTTAATTCTTATTTCCGAGAGGGTACTTCAAACCCTGATAGCCCTTTAAATCTGCTTTTACAGAGCCCACAACAATCTGCGCTTCCATCCTAACAGGAATATGGTTGCCGTCATCACTGAACCAAACCGACATATCTTCCTGCTCGGTAAAAACTCTGCCTGTTTGCAGCATAGGATGAAACTTCAAACAAGGTATTTTTCCGAAAGTAGTGTGTATGGTTTCTCTTCCTGAAAATTTCACTTTCAGTGGAAAAATTTCGCTGTCAAAAAAAGTGATTACCGAAACTGTGTCGCCTACTTTTATGGTATCGTAATTAAGACAACGGGCATAGTAATAGGCCGAAACGAGGTCCTGAATATTAATTGGAACATCAAACGTTTTTACAGATTTATTTACATAGTCAGTAACAATCACTTTTTTGGCACGATGATTAAATATCTGTTTGTGCCTGATAAAATAACCGCCTTCATCCACATTGCGCTCAAAAACCCAGGGAATAAGTGATTGCTCATCTAAATAGGTTTCGTAAGTATCGCGAATTTTAAAGAAGTAATCAAATGAGCCGGTGGTGTATCCTTTACCAATGATGTGATGCACTTTTCTTCCATTGTGATACAATTCTTTATTTACCACTTCCATGGTAGCTTCACCTGCATCTATCCATCCATAGTGAATACGGAATGTGAGTTTCTCGCCTTTCTGAAACGAAGTGTTTTCAATAATTCTGTATGGCTGCGTGTAGCCAAAAGAAACAAGTAAATTCCAGACAAGAAATAAAACGGCAACTCTTTTCATGCGCCACTAAATTAGCAAATCGCAAGCCAAATACGTTTAATACTATCTTTGCAGACTAAATTTTTCAGACCAAATGTTACAGACAGCCTACATCCGCGACAATAAAGAAGAAGTAATTGCGCGCCTTGCCAAACGCAATTTTGATGCAACGCAGCAACTTGAAAACATTCTGCAAACCGATACTAAAAGACGCGAAATTCAAACACTGAATGATGATTTACTGGCACAGCAAAATGCAATTGCCAAACAAATTGGTGATTTATTTAAAAGTGGTAAAGCCGCTGAAGCCACTGCACTGAAAGAAAAAACTGCCGCGCTGAAAGAACAATCAGGTCAGTTAACAACACAACTTTCAGAAACGGAAGCTGAACTGCGCAAGTTGCTTTTACAAATTCCGAATGCACCGCATCAAAGTGTTCCAAAAGGGAAAAGTGCAGAAGACAATGAAACAGTAGAAACCGTTGGTGAAGTTCCAACGCTTCACGCAAAAGCAATTCCTCATTGGGAGCTGGCTGATAAATTCGATCTGATTGATTTTAAATTAGGCGTAAAAATTACGGGTGCCGGTTTTCCTGTTTACAAAGGAAAAGGTGCAAAACTGCAACGCGCTCTGATTAATTTTTTCTTAGATGAAGCAACAAAAGCAGGTTATGGAGAGGTGCAGCCACCGCTTTTAGTAAATGAAGATTCCGGTTACGGGACAGGTCAGCTTCCTGATAAAGAAGGACAGATGTATCATGTTGGAGTTGATAATTTGTATCTGATACCAACTGCTGAAGTTCCTATTACCAATTTGCATCGTGATTTGATTTATAAGTCCGAAGATTTACCGATTAAGCAAACGGGTTATACGCCTTGTTTCCGCAGAGAAGCAGGTTCTTACGGGAAAGATGTGAAAGGTTTGAACCGCCTTCATCAGTTTGATAAAGTGGAAATTGTTCAAATACAGTTGCCAGAGAAATCTTATGAAACGTTGGAACAAATGCGTGACTATGTTGCAGGAATTTTGAAGAAATTGGATTTGCCTTTCCGCGTATTGAAACTCTGTGGAGGTGATATGGGCTTTGCATCTGCCATGACTTACGACTTTGAAGTTTTTTCTGCTGCACAGAAAATGTGGCTGGAAGTAAGTTCAGTTTCGAACTTTGAAACGTTTCAGGCAAACCGTTTGAAACTGCGCTATAAAGACAGTAACGGAAAAACACAACTCTGCCATACCTTAAACGGAAGTGCGTTGGCTCTGCCGCGTATTGTAGCATCATTGCTTGAAAACAATCAGGACGAAAATGGAATAAAAATTCCTGCGGTGCTGCAGCCTTACATCGGTTTTGACAGAATTGACTAATGAAAAACTTAGCGCCTTTGCGTCTTTGCGGTAAATTTATTTTTACTCTTCTTGTCGGAAATTTATTGCTGAATTCCTGCAAACCCGATACTAAACCAACCGAACAGACGTTAGATTCATTAGCACTTAATGCGTGGGAAGCAGAAGCAGAAATAACAGGAGTTGAAACAGAAAGTTGGAAAAATTTATGTGTTGAAGCAAAACAGAATGTGGAATTTATCAACTTCAATTTCAAAGATACAATGAGCCGTGAAACTGCATTGGTAATTGATAACTACGCACGTGCAGCAAAAACGCTGGAAGGTTTTGTCAATGATTTTTCAACGATAAAACAACAGGTGAGTCTGGCGGCAGAACAAGTAAATAAACTGAAAGTAGATTTCACAAAACAGGCACAACCGTTGGACAGCATCAAAGTATTTGTTACCCGCGAAGAAAAAAATTTACAGATATTAAATGAGGCAGTTGCTGCCAAAACAAATTTTGCGCGACAACAGGCAGAGCTTGTTCAACACTATGCACCCGAAGTTGATTCGGTGATAATGAAACTGAAAAACAATGAGTAAAAAAAATTATAATTTTTTCTCTGTGAAACTCTGTGTATTCTCTGTGCTTCTCTGTGTTGTGATTTCTTTTTCTTCTTTTGCTCAAACCCAGGACGAACAATTAGCAGCACAATATTTCGAAGATCATGAATACGCAAAGGCTGCTGAACTCTATGAAAAGCTTTTCAAAAAAAGTAAAAGCGAAATACATTACACGTATTACCTGAACTGCTTAATTGCGCTTGAAGATTATCCGCAGGCAGAAGAAACCGTAAAAAAATTGCTGAAAAAAGAACCTGAGAATTTCCACTACCTCGTTGACTTAGGAAACATTTACAACATTTCGGGCAAGCGCGATGAAGCAGAGAAACAATATAACAACGCAATAAAATATTTGCAGCCCGATCAACAAATGATTACTGATTTAGCAAATATGTTTATTGCAAAACAGGAATATGATTTTGCCATAAAAACTTATTTGCGCGGCCGAAAATTATTTACCGGAATTTATCCATTCAACTTTGAACTGGCAGAAGTTTATTCATACAAAAAAGATACTCCGGCCATGTTCAATGAATATATGGATGCGTTGTTGTTCAATGAAGCTTATCAGGAAAAAGTGGAGAACGCCATACAGACTGCACTCACAGATGATGTGAACAATAAAAAGAAAGAATACCTTGAAACTGCGCTCATCCAAAAAGTGCAGGAAAACCCTGACAACAAGATGTTCGCGCAACTTCTGGTATGGCATTATATTCAGCAGAATAATTTTGAAGGTGCGTTTATTCAGGCGCGCGCACTGGATAAAAAACTGAAAGAAGACGGTTCACGATTGATTGAACTTTCCAATATCTGCAACGCCAATAAAGAATACGAAACTGCTATCAAGTGTCTGCAATATGTGATAAAAAAAGGTGCGGAAAATTATTTCTACACCACTGCAAAAATGGAATTGGTGAATGTGATGAACAAAAAAATTACCGAAAAAGGAGATTATATACAAGCCGATCTGGATGAACTGGAAGCCCTTTATCGTTCTACCTTAGATGAACTTGGCAGCTACGAAGAAACTGTAGGATTAATGCGTGGATTAGCGCATCACCTGACTTTTTATCAGCATAAAAGTGAAGAGTCTGTAAAGATCTTGCAGCAATGTATGGAACTGCCGGGTATACGACAAAAAGAACTGGCATATTGTAAATTAGAAATGGGTGATGTGTTATTGTTTACCAACGAAGTTTGGGAAGCAACTTTACTGTATTCGCAAGTAGATAAAATGTTTAAGAACGATGAGCTGGGGCAGGAAGCAAAACTGAAAAACGCAAAACTTTCGTTCTACATCGGGCAGTTTGATTGGGCGCAGGCGCAGTTAGATGTTCTGAAATCTGCTACTTCGCAGCTCATTGCCAACGATGCACTGTATCTGGCTTTGCTGATTTCGGATAATATTGTTATTGATACAAACACAGTTCCTTTGCAAATGTTTGCCCGCGCTGATTTATTGTATTTCCAAAACAAAGATTCTATTGCACTGGCAACATTGGATTCAATTGAAACACAGTTTCCCGGTCATTCATTAACGGATGATGTGCTCTACAAAAAAGCACAGGTGTTTCTGAAGAAACAACATGTTGAAGAAGCAGTAAGCAACCTGCAAAAAATTGTGGATGATTATTTTTACGACATACTTGCAGACGATGCGCTTTACATGCTTGCCAACATTTTTGAAAACCGTTTGAACAACAAAGAAAAAGCAATGGAACTCTACCAGGATTTATTACTGAAATTTCCGGGAAGCCTTTATACTGTTGAAGCCCGCGTGCGTTACCGTGCATTGCGTGGTGATAAAATTAATTAAGAACTGTTACCCTGAGCGTAGTCGAAGGTACTCAAAATTGAACTCATGATTATTTACAACGTAACCATAAATATTGAAGACGATGTTCACCTGGAATGGGTAGAATGGATGAAAAATGAACACATTCCGAGAGTAATGGCAACGGGCTATTTTCTTGAACACCGCATGTGCCGTTTGATGGTGGAAGAAGAAACCGGAACAAGTTATACCATTCAATACACGTTGAAAAACATGGCTGACTATGAAGAGTATCAAAGCCTTCATGCACCTGCATTGCAGAAAGAAGTGGCGGATAAATACAGCGATAAATTTGTCGCGTTCCGCTCGCTGATGGAGGTGGTGTAATTAAATCTTACCGCAGAGTTCGCAGAGAGCAGCCCGCAGTGGACGCAGAGAAATTCTTAAAGGCAAACCGATTAACATGTGTTTGTGAAAAAATAAGAAATCATTCTGATTTCCGTTTATATGATCAGGGTACTTTTGAATACTGATGAAAAAAATTCTTTCACTTTCCTTTATTTTTAGTGTAGTTGCAAGTTCTGTTGCGCAAACACAACCTGCGCAGGAACGCTATTCTCGACAAGATTATATAAAGATGTATCGCGGCTCAGCGGTTAAAGAAATGCTCATGAGCGGAGTGCCCGCAAGCATCACACTTTCGCAGGGGATTTTGGAATCTGGTGATGGCAACAGCACACTTGCTACTAAAGCCAACAATCACTTTGGAATTAAATGTCACGGTGAATGGGAAGGTGAAACGTTTCACATGGATGATGATGCGAAAGGTGAATGTTTCCGTGTGTATAAATCTGTTTTTGATTCATATGATGACCATTCTCAATTTTTAAAAACACGCAGTCGGTACGAAACCCTTTTCAAGTTAGAGAAAACAGATTACAAAGGCTGGGCGCAGGGTTTGAAAGATGCAGGCTATGCCACCAACCCAAAATATCCTGAGTTGCTGATTAAAATAATTGAAGAAAATCAATTGCATCAATACGATTTGCTGACCGAAGTTCCGAAAGATTTTGACAAGCCTTTTGTAAAACAAAGCACAACAAAAACGGATGCAACTGTTGTTGCATCTGCCGGAAAAATATTGCTGCACAACCGCATAAAATATATTTCGGTGCAGCCGGGCGATACGTATTTCACCATCTGCAAAAAATACGAAATGATGTTGTGGCAGATTTATAAATACAACGATTTAAATAAAGATGAAGCCCTAAACCCCGGACAAAAAATCTATCTACAACCCAAGCGTTACAATGGAGATGAAGAGTTTCATATTGTAAAGCAAGGTGAAACCATGCGTGATATTTCACAACAACATGGAATACGTTTAAAAACCCTTTACAAAAAGAATAATATGGTTTCAGGCACTCAGCCAAAGGCTGGAGAGAAGTTGAATCTAAAAAATAGGAAGAAGTGAAACGTCACTCCGAACTTGTTTCGGAGTCATTTTAGATGCTGAAACAAGTTCAGCATGACGAGATTACTATTTAATATACCCCAACCCTTCTAATGCACTTGCATCCGAAGGCGAAGCCCATAATACTTTTTGAAAAAGAATTTTTGATTCGCGTGTTTTGCCTAATTTAAAATTTGACCAGGCAAGCATCAACAAAGAATTGTAATCAAACGGGTAAAGGTTTACTACTTTTTCAAAATTGGTAAACGCTTTCATGTAATCTTCCGCACCATAATAAATCAAGCCGAGGCGATATAATGCAGTGGTATTGTTGGCATCAATTTTCAAAATATCCATGTATTGTTTTTTCACTTGCTCCCAGTTTCCAAGCGCAGCAGCGGGATATACATAACCAAACTTTGCTTCAATGGAATACGGTCTCAGGTTCATCGCAGTCTGGTAATAGGTTTGTGATTCGGTAAACAAACCGCCCATGTAATGCAACCAGCCAAGGCGCAGATTTATTTCATAATTATCCGCAGCATAAACCTCTTTCATATTCTGAATGGCTTTAGTGTATTCAGCAGCATACTCATTGGTATAGCTGTTTTTAAAGGCAGCGGTTATTTTGTCATTATCCTGCGCGAAAATTGCAGGGACATGCCATGGCATGTCCGTACATACGAAGTTTACAGTAATCAGTAAAAGCGCTAATAGTTTGTTTGAATAGTTCATAGTTTAATTTTTAGTCCGAAAATAATTGAATTAAAAGTATAATTGATTCTTGTGATATTGTGCGATATTGGGTCAGTAATTATTTCATCCTTGTCTTCATGCTGATAAAATCCATACAGCGAAACCGATTTTGAAACTGGCGAAGTTAATAATATTGAATATCGGTAGTTATTAGGATCAATGCTGTTGTTGGCGGGAAAAGCTGCTTCCGGGTTAAATTGAACCTGTTCATTTCCATAAGCATATTCACCGGTGATCCACAGAAATTTCAGCAGTCTTAAATTGATTGTTTCTTTTAAAATCGTTTGGTAGGTTGACATTTTCCGGGTGTGATAAACAACTGTTGTAGTTGCGCTGAAAACATTGCTGCCAAAAGGATATAGCGTTACATATCCTCCAAACTGTCCAGCAGAAATGCTGTCGAAATTATTGTAACTCGCCATTGCACCCAAATCAAAAACCCGGAAACTGCGTTGCAACACTAAGGAAACTGCCTGCTCATTTGATTTGCTTGCTCTTGCCAAAGGACGCGGTGGACCAATGGGGATTTCAGTTTGTTGACTTTTAGTAATCCAGAATAAGTGAGCAGAAGGACAAACTTTCCAGTTCACTCCCAATTGAATCCATGCGCCCAAATAGTAGCTTGACTGTTTTATTTGCTGGTAGTGTTTGTATTGACCAAGAAATGTAAACGCGTGATACAAATTAATTCTTCTTCCAAGGCTGTGTCGCAAGCCAAGGTTGAGATAATTCATATTACCAAGCGGCTCCTTTTTGTTGCAGATTTTTACTCCGCCTTCGGCATAAATAAAACCAATTCTGTTGTAACGAAGTGTATCCGTTTCTTTTCTGATGCTTTCTGACTTTCCGCTCAGGTAGCGCGATGCAGTGGTATTGTTTGAGTTCAGTAAACTGTAATACAAACTTCTTTTTGCATAACTGTCTGAGGAATTATATTTCAATGCTTTTTGAAAAGTGAATGCCGCGCTGCGGTATTTTTTCTTTTCATACAATGCTGCACCAAGTCGCGCCTGTAAGTAATAATATTCTATACCGGCTTTGTTTGCAGTATGAACATAATCAATCAGTGAATCCCATTTTTGTTCTAAGTAAAGTTTATAACTGCGGCTTTCAACTTCACTGAATGTGAGTTGTGACTGGGCTTTTGCGGAATTTATTATTTGCAAAAGAAATACTACAACAAGAATCAATCGCATACCGCTTCCCTTTTCTTTCCTTTCTCGGTAATGGTGAATGATGAAATTTTATTTACGCTCAGCGTCAAGTCAAACTCAATTTTCCTGTTCTCCATTCCGTATGCTCTGACTTCGGCAACCGAACTTAGTTTAATCTGCTGCGGATAATTTACATCATCAACCGAAACAAAGCGCGAAACATAGTTTGTCTTCAGGAAAATGTAAAACGGTGCAATAAAATCCTGAAAGAATTTTGCAGGACCTGAATAAAAACCTTCCACAGGAAGCAAATCATTCACTTCCATATTCTGATAATAGCCCAGCAAAATTTTGTGCGCACCGAGGTAAAAATAATAGAGCAATGATTTTTTGTCACCATAAAATTCGGTGAAGTAATGCAGCGTGTCATTGTTCACGAAATAGGCTACAGAATTGGTTTTCCGACAATAAATATAAGCCTGGTTATAAGCGTTCGTAAAAATTTCCCACTCAAAAGCTTCACCTTCAAAATTCCATGAAATACTTTTTCCAGGGATAAAATAAAATGCGTCTTTCAATAGTTTTGTTCCTGCTACACGCGAAATCAATTCACCTTCTTTCGGATAATCAAATGAGTGAAAATCATACGCATCTTTCTTTTTGCTAACGTAATAACTAATTGGATATTTAATCGTTTTTGATGCAACAAATGGTGTTACCTGCAATTGAAAATGAATATGTGGCTCTGGTGAACGACCACTGTTTCCGCAGGTTGCCAGTACATCACCTTTATGCACATAATCACCTTCCTTTACTTTATAACTGCCTTTTTTTATGTGGCTCAATTTGCTGTAAAGGTCTTCACCGTGCTTGATGATAATGGTGTTTCCCCAATTGTGTTCAAGGTCAACACCGCCAATTGTGTTATCATCTACGTTGTCCTCAACTTTAATTACATAACCCGCTTGCGGAGCAAGAACCGGAAGATTGTAGCAATAAAAATCCGTCACATTTGTTCCCGGTGAACGCCAGGTTTTATCGTGTTCATCTGTTACCACAAAATCCCATGCTTCTTTCCAATCGCCTTTGTGGGTAATATTTCCACTATGTCCCTGAGAGACTTTCCATTCACCAAAAAACGGAAGATGAATGTGATAATACGTTTGATTGTAATAGCGTTCTTTTCGATATAAAAAACTGTAAAGATTTTTTTCGGGAGAAAAAAATTGTTCCTGCACAAGGTATGGTCCGTAGTTTACATAACGCAATTGCAACACATACAAAACTAACATCACAATTATGTTAAAGGGCAATGAATACGTTGGTAACTGATACATTCCTAAAACATATGCACAAGCTCCAATCAACAATGCAATCAAAGGAATGGAAAGCAATACCGCCAGAAAAGAACGCGGTGAAGGGATGAGAAAAAAACCACCCAACGCAATGGCAGAAAGAATAAAATTAAAGCCGATATAACTGTATTGCAGCTGTGTAAAATCTGCTCCGGTAATTTTGTAATATGCATAGCCTGTTGCAAAACCGACAATGGAAAGCACCAACGAAATGCGTGAGAAAATCAACATGCCGACAAAAATTAAAACTCCTGCAATCAGGTTGTATTGGAAGAAAATTGCTCCCAGTGATTTCAGGTATACATCCATGTATTGCGGAATTGGCGGATCATTCAGGAAGTTGTAAAACCCCACAAGATTTTCACCGCCAAGAAACCAGAGTTCATTAATGGTATAAATTCCGCGCTCGCTTAATTCAAGTGATGAGTAGGTGCGTGTAGTAAGTAACACCGTCCAGATACAAATGAGAAAAGGAAAGCTCATAAACGGCACTCCATACTTTGAAGCCCATGCAAGGAATGCAACTGTTAACAATAACGTGAACAGCGAAGCCATGCATAAAATCAAAATTGATTCAGCGCTGAGTTTGAAATAAACACCCAGCACCATTCCTATCATGGCTGAGTTAAAGCCATACACTCCGTTCCGGATATTATCAGGACTTAGGCCGATATAATAAGCAAACAGATTGCTGACTACCACCGCGACAATTCCACCCAGACCTGCATACGGGTCAATGAAAGAAGTAATAATCAACAGCAATGCAAACCATTTGTTATTGCTGAAAAATATCTGCGAATAACTGTTGATTACACCGGAGAAAAAAAGGTCTGCAAACTTGCGAATGGTCATTTGTCAGAATAAAGCCCTTAAATTATACAAGGGTAACGAAATCAAAAAAATTAATTCGAACCGTTCTCGTTCGTTTCTTCAATGCATTCCTGTTCATTTGCGACAGGGGGTTCAAGGTCTTGTCCCAAAACACCGAGGCCGATGCTTTTGTAATAATTATTGAAGAGGTTTACTGCAATATCGTTGCGTGTGGTAGAACTTTCAACACCCAAAATAATAGAAATGACGCGGTGGTCACAACGCTTTGAAGTAGCAACAATACAGGTTTTTGCATTTTTGGTGTATCCCGTTTTCAACCCGTCAATTTCATCTTTGTAATATTTAACAAGTTTGTTGCGGTTTTCATATTCAAGTTGATTATAGCCATTGTTAAGCGTTTCTTTTTCGCGGCTGGCTATCTCAATATATTCAGGATGTTTGAGGGCTTCGCGGGCAAGTATCAATAAATCTTCGGCTGTTGAGTAATTGTCTTTTGTGCCAAACATTTTTCCGGGTAAGCCATTTGAATTCCAGTAATGGGTGTTTTTCATTCCGAGTTCCTTTGCTTTTTCGTTCATACGTTGAACAAAATATTCTTCAGTGCCGCAACCCCATTGAGCCAAAAGATAGGCTGCATCATTAGCTGACCGTATCATCGAAGCTTCAAAAAGTTCTTCGACAGTAAGAACCGCTCCTTCTTTCAAAAAAACCCGCGAGTCCATTACAAGACTTGCTTCTTTGGTAACAGTTACAGGAGTTTTCCAGTCAATAATACCGGCTTTTATATCTTCAATGGTAAGAAGTGCTACCATCATTTTTGTAAGTGAGGCAATAGGTACCTGCGTTTTCATCTGCTTTTCCCAAACCACCGTATTGGTGTTCATGTCATAAATTAAAGCACTACGCATATATTTTTCGTTGTAGCCAAGTGAAGTGTCAATGGCAAGTACATACTCATTGCTCTTTTTTGTGCGCAGAACACCCGTGGTATCACTGGAAATAATGCCGTTGCCATAGCCCATGCCGGGCATTCTTCCGGGAAGCAGAAGAATAAGTAAAACAACAATAACAGGTGCTATGAAATTACGCATGGCTTTTATTATGTTAACGTTATTTTGTCTTAAATATTGCATTTGAAGGCTGCAAGTATAAAACAACGCAACTTAAAACGCAATTAAACCTAAAAGGTTATTCTCAACATGCCAATGTTTAAAACACTTTTGATTTAACAGATTTGGCAAGGGTTTCGGCTATAATAAAGTCTGAAGGAGTAGTGATTTTGATGTTTTCAGCGTTTCCATCTACCAGATGAACAGTAAAACCTGCTGATTCAACAACGCTGGCATCATCGGTAAAAAAGGGTTGAAACTCAGTTTGGTAAGCAGAAATTAACACATCGGAACGGAAACATTGGGGCGTTTGAACCAATACATGTTTGTTGCGGTCTAATGAGCGGCTTTCGTGCCCGTTGTAAAAACGTATAGAGTCATTCAAAGGAATAAAAGGAACAGCAGCACCAAATTTCTCTGACGCTTCAAAACTGCGGGCAATTGTTTCAACCGAAACCAACGGACGGGCTGCATCATGCACGGCAACAATTCCTTTCTCGCTTACTGATTGAAGTCCGTTTTGTACGGACTGAAAACGGGTTTCGCCACCTGTAACAACTTTGTGAGCAATATTGAAATTATAATCTGAACATAGTTTTTCCCAATCTGAAAATGAATCTGCCGGAAGGGCGAGGATGATTTCAACATCGTTATCAAAATTATAGAACGCCTCTAATGAATAGAACAAAACAGGTTTTCCGGCAAGCGGCAAAAATTGTTTGGGAACAGAAGAATGCATCCGTGTTCCTGAACCACCTGCTACTATTATCGCGTATCGTTTCATTTTATTTTGCCACTAATTTTCACAAATTTATCACAAATTAATTAGTTTCAATTAGTGTAATTCGTGGCTAACATTTTTCATCCGTTTATACTTTTCCAGATGGCATCTTTCAACTTCAGAATTCCTTTTTCGGTATGCGATGATATGAAAAGAATTTCAATTCCTTTCACAGATTTTTTTACTTCTTTTTTCAATTCTGTTTCCAGTTCATCATCTAACAAATCGCATTTTGAAATAGCGAGCAAACGTTTTTTATGCAGCAATTCAGGATTGTATTCTTTCAATTCATTCAGCAGAATTTTATACTCTTTTGCAATGTCGCCCGTGTCGGCAGGAACCATGAACAACAAAATAGAATTACGCTCAATGTGCCGCAGAAAGCGCATTCCAAGTCCTTTGCCTTCGTGCGCGCCTTCAATAATTCCGGGAATATCTGCCATTACAAAACTTTTGTAATCGCGGTATTTTACAATGCCCAGATTGGGAACCAATGTGGTAAACGGGTAATTCGCAATCTCAGGTTTTGCAGCTGAAACCACCGATAGCAACGTAGATTTTCCGGCATTAGGGAAACCCACCAAACCTACATCGGCAAGTATTTTTAACTCCAGAATTTTCCAGACCTCTTGTCCATCTTCACCGGGCTGTGCATATTTAGGCGCCTGATTGGTGGATGTTTTAAAATGGTCGTTTCCCAAGCCGCCACGCCCACCGGCAAGCAATACTTTTTCTTCTCCCTCTTGTGTTATTTCAAATTCTACTTCACCGGTTTCGGCATCTTTTATAATGGTTCCCAGCGGAACTTCCAATACCTCGTCTTTTCCTTCAGCACCTGTTTTGCGTGAGCTACCGCCACTTTCACCCGGACCGGCAATTACGTGTTTGCGAAATTTTAAGTGAATAAGAGTCCAAACCTGACTGCTGCCTTTCAGAATAATATGTCCGCCCCGTCCGCCATCACCGCCATCGGGACCGCCTTTGGCATTTTGCTTATCGCGGTGGAAATGCCGTGAGCCCGGTCCGCCTGCGCCCGAGCGGCAACAGATTTTTACATAATCAACAAAATTAGATTCAGACATAGGTTAGGTTTCTCGCAGAGGCGCAAAGGTCGCAAAGTTTCTGCACAATTTTTCGCTTTGCGCTCTTTGCGGCTTTGCGAGACAATTTATTTATCAATCAACTTACACAGCGCGGTAAAAATCTCATCAACGCTACCAATACCATTCACTGCGTGGAATTTTCCTTGTGCAGTGTAATAGCTTTTAAGGGGTGCTGTTTTGTTATTGTATTCGTTAATGCGGTTACGGATAATGCTTTCATTACTGTCATCAGCGCGACCTGAATCTTTTCCGCGAAGCAATAAACGTTTGGTCAGTTCTTCGTTGTCAACTTCCAGCGCCAGCATCATGGTAACCGCTGTGTTTTTTCCGGCAAGCAGTTTATCTAACGCTTCGGCTTGTGCAGTAGTGCGCGGAAACCCATCAAAAATAAATCCTTTCGCGTTTTTATTTTCTTCCAGTTTGTTGCCAATCATTCCTATAACCACTTCATCGGGAACAAGAATTCCGTCATCCATTAATTTTTTGGCTTCTAGTCCAAGTGCGGTTTGGTTTTTAATTTCATTGCGCAGAATATAGCCTGTTGAGAGATGTACCAATTGATAGTTGGCAATCAGTTTTTCACTTTGTGTTCCTTTTCCTGCACCCGGAGGACCAAATAAAACGAGGTTAAGCATGGTATATAAATTTGAAAAATATCTAATTTAGAAATGCAGACAATACTTCATTATTCATCATTCCTTGTTCGATATTCATTATTCAGTTATCTTATAAATTTCGGGCAAGTTACGTCCCAATCCGTTGTAGTCTAATCCGTAGCCTACTACAAAATCATTCGGAATTTCCAGCCCGATGTAATCAATTTTAAAATCTCTTTTAAAAGCAGATGGTTTAAAGAGCAGTGTTGCAATTTTAATTGCTGCCGGCTGCTGACTTTCAAGTATCGGCAATAGTTTGGCAATGGTGTTTCCGCTGTCAATAATATCTTCTACCAATACTATGGTTCTACCTTTTATATCTTCTTTTAAACCAATCTGGGTTTTTACTTCTCCTGAAGATGCAGTTCCTTCATAAGACGAAACTTTAACAAAACTTATTTCGCAAGGGGTTTCAATTTTGCGGAGCAAATCAGCGGCAAAAAGAAAAACGCCATTGAGTACACAAACAAACAAGGGATTTTTTCCCGCAAGGTCGGTATTGATTTTTGTAGCTACACGGACAACTGCTTTTTCAATTTCTGTGGCACTTATATGAGGCGCAAATTTCTTGTCGTGAAGCTGAACCGTTTTTGTAATTGTTTCCTGCATTTTTTGCTAAAGGGGTAGCAAAGGTAAAAATACAGGTTAATTTACCAATTACATGCCCATTTCTCCGGGTACAAAATCTTTCTTTGCATAGCCTTTAGGTACGCTGAAATATTTTTTGTCCTGCTTTGTCTGTTGCATTTCAGTAGCTGTAATAACAACAGTAAGCCCCATTTGGCTCGACATAATTTTCATGGCCATTCCGGGTACTCCGGGAACAGAAAGGTTTTCGGTTCCTTTACCGCCTGTTAAGGGAAGTATGTAATCAGTACTAATCCAGATGTAAACCAGTTGCTCGCCCTTGTCATCTGTTTTGGTTACCTTGTATTTCTGGCAGCTAAGTCCTTGTAAGGTTATTACCTCATCTTCCTTTACCACTTTTGCACCATCGTTTTTGGCAGGTTCTGTTTTTTTAATCACATAAGCTATTTTTTCTTCATGCTTAATCTGGTATGATTCTTTAGAGGTAGCAAGCATATCACCCATCATGGTTGCCAAAAGTCCGCCTTCCATTTTTACCAGTGTATTTTTTTTGTTTGAATAAAATTCCATGGAAGTGGGCATCATGCCTGCCGCCATTTCAGAATTTTCACCCAATATCTGAAACGAATAACTGATATGCCCTTCAAATACTTTTTGGGCAAAGAGGTTGGTGGTTGCTATTAAGCAGAGAATAAGGAAGGTTGTTTTTTTACTCATGGATTTGTTTTTAGGTTATGGGACAAAAATAAATAAATGTCGGTTGTACTACTTCGAATAAAAATTCAATCCGCTCTTTACTGCTATCCGGCACTTTAATCAGCGAACGCATTTCTCTTGTGGGTGACGCTATTTCTCATGCATGCGATACAAATTCTACAACAAGTGTTGTAATTTCTCAAGTATGCGACTTAGTTTTCCGTGTATATGATTGTATATATCATGTAAGTGACTTAATTTTGCGTGTGTCTGACTTAATTTATAGTTCATATATGTGAAATTATTTAAATAAACCCATATGTAAGCCAATGAAACTCAAAAAACGAAAAAAGGAATTGCCTCAGATGCATGCTATTATTAAAGGTTGGGTAAAATATAACGGCAGGTCGCTACGCAAACTTAGTAAACTGATGGGACAAGGCGAAAACTACCTTCAGCAAAACCTGAAAAGCAATGATATTCGCCCCTCACTGCTTATTGAGTTGAGCGGCTGGCTGGGTGTAAACCTGTTTGAACCGTATCTGCTTCTGTTGGATGCCAACCCCATTATAAAACCCACCCAAAAAGAACAAAAACTATTGAACGAAATTGAAAGCCTGAAAAAAGAACTCGAAGAGGTGAAGAAGGAGAGGGATAGGTATTGGGAGGTGATTGGGAAGAGGTGATGAATTAATCTTTTTTGTATGGAATAGTATACCGTATCATAATTTCATGGCTACCATTGCTGTACCCGCTAAGTTTTGAAGTAGTAATGTCATAGGCATATTGCAGCCAAATTATTCCTGCTTTTCCTCCTGTGGTTAATACTATAGCGTCATCAATTCTGTAGGATGCGCCAAGGTAGCACCAATCTAAATAATAGAAAAGCAGCGATGCATCTAATTGTGTAGAAGCAGCATCACTCTTGACAAGGAAAGTAGGGCGAAGTGTAAAATCTTCACCTAAAGGTTGACGGTATTGCAGGTATAAATAATAGTGGCGTGCAATAGTAAGAGGTTCTCCATTCAGGTTATCGAGTTTTAATTTAGGACCATTTAAATTTCTTGCAGAAAAACCTGCACTGAAACGTTTAGACCAGAAATAAAGACCACTTGAAAAAATAAATTTTGTGTCCGTAGAACTTCCTGTTGGAATACTAGGGTCGCCCGGCTGAATGGGAACAAAGTTGCCATCCATAGTTTGGGTCATTGTTCCAAAGTCAACACCAATTTGCAAGAAAGTTTTCTTAATAGGAATGCGGTATGCGTATACCAACAATGCTTTTCCTGTTTTCTGAAAACCAATTTCATCATACATTCCTATGAGCCCGAATGAACTTCGTATCTTTTTAAAATAATGGTCACCCGTTAGAGACCCAGTAGTTGGTGCACCATCAAAACCGGTCCATTGTTTTCTGAACTGCCCAACAATTTGAGTATTGTATTCAGCACCGGCAGCAGCAGGATTAAAGAATAGCTGGTTATTGAAATACATGCTGAACTGCGGATCTTGTTGGGCATAGCCAACCGAAAATAAAGAAACAAGAAAAAAAGTGGTGAAGAGTTTTTTCATTTTTTTCTTATTAGTGCATCTTTGTGTTCTTTGTGCCTTAGTGGTAATTTTTTTCTGCCACTCTCTGGGATTAAAACTTCTCGACTACGCTCGAAGTGACAGCCGCGAGGGCTGCCACTACTCATAAAATTTCTTCCCGCTCTTCGCTTTCTCTACAATAATATCAGCAGGTTTAAAGCGCAGCCCGTGTTTGTCTTTCAGCGCATTCATAATGTCCACTGCTTTTTGTGCGCCCAAGGTATCAAGGTAGCGGAAAGGTCCGCCTGTAAACGGTGCAAAGCCCAACCCGAAGATAGCGCCAATATCACCATCGCGCGCTGAAGATAAAATGCCTTCCTGCAAACATTGTGCGGCCTCGTTTACCATAAGCATGGCCATGCGTTGTTGAATCTCTTGGTCGTCCATCTTTTTGCGGTTAGGGCCGCCAAAGTGGTTATACATTTCGGGGTCAATTTGTCCGCTCAGCTTTTTGCCTTTCTCATCGTATTTATAAAAGCCTTTCTTGTTTTTACGGCCTTTAAAACCGGCATCATAGAGGCGTGCAATACCTTGTGATATTTTCGCGCCTTCCCGTTTCATCGCAAATTCGGTGGTCAGCTCGCCCTTCATAATATGTGCGCCCACATCAATGCCTACTTCGTCCATCAGCGTTATTGGTCCCACCGGGAAACCGAATTTTTTCAACGCTTTATCTATTTGCAAAGCATCACCGCCTTCGTCAAGCAGCAGCAATGCTTCATTACTATAAGGAGCAAGAATGCGCGTGGTGTAAAAGCCCGGGCCATCTTTTACAACGATACAGGTTTTGCCTTGTTTGATACCTAATTCAAGACAGGTTGCAGTAACCCAATCCGCAGTTTTGTCGGTAACAATAATTTCCAGCAACGGCATTTTAGGAACAGGGGAGAAGTAGTGCATACCAATAACGTTTTCGGGGCGTTTGGCATGTTTTGCGATCTGCGTAATGGGCAGCGAAGAAGTGTTGGATGCGAAAATGCAGGTGTCCTTGGTGTTGGCTTCCACATCGGCAAGCACGTTTTGTTTTACCTTAATATCTTCAAGTACGGCTTCAATAACAATATCGCAATGTTGAAACCCCGTGAAATCCGTTTGTCCCCAAACACGCCCGATAATGCTGTCGGCATCGGTGCGGTTAAGGGCTTTGCGCTTCACTTTTTTGTAAAGATTATCCCAGATTGTTTTTTTGCCGTTGGCAACAAACTCTTCTTTTATGTCTTTAAGTATTACGGGAACGCCTTTCACCGCAGTAACCTCCGCAATGCCTGCACCCATAAAG
Organism: Chitinophaga pinensis; assembly: GCA_945889235.1. Lineage (GTDB taxonomy): Bacteria > Bacteroidota > Bacteroidia > SXHM01 > SXHM01 > SXHM01. The sequence goes on along the minus strand of CAMDBK010000003.1, from coordinate 23,000 downwards.
CCCGCGCCCAACATACCAACACGGTTATACGGTTTTACTTTGTCCGCCATCGGGTTCTTTTTCATCTCCGTCATGGCAAAGAAAATATTGATAAGCTGTGCGCTTTCAGGTGAAAGAACCAGTTGCTCAAACTTTATTACTTCGGCTTCATAACCTGCTTTTTCGCCTTGGTTCATACCAATCTCAACGCACTCCAAAATCTTATAAGGCGCAGGATAATTTCCCCGCGTCTGGCGGTCAACCATCTCTTTTGCTTTCTTGAAAATAAGATTGCGCCCGATAGGGTTATCTTCCAACAACGTATCAACTAATGTCTTTTTGCGCTTGCGAACCAAAGGGCGTTTGATCAGTTCCTGAGCCAATGCAATAGCACCGTTCAGCAGTTCTGATTTTTGAGTAACGCGATCAACCAAGCCCATTTTCAAAGCAGGTCGTGCATAAATGGTTTTGCCCGTAAGCATCATATCCAATGCTTTTTGAATGCCTACCAGGCGCGGCAAGCGTTGTGTTCCGCCACCACCGGGAAGCAAACCCAACTGCACTTCGGGAAGCGCAAGATTTGTTCCTTCATCCGCACAAATACGGGCGTGACAAGCCAGGGCAATTTCTAATCCTGCACCTAAGCACGCACCGTGAATAGCAGCCACCACCGGCTTCTTAGATTTAGCAATTTTGGCTAAGCCTTCGTGTCCCTTGCGGGTAACGGGCGCAAAGTCGCCTGGCTTTTTCACTTTCTGAAATGCTTCAATATCTGCACCCGCAATAAAATCTTTTTTGCGGCTGATTAATATGGCGGCTTTTACTGAAGAATCATTTTCAACTTCTTCAAACAGTTTGGTGAAGACATCAATCAGTTCAGGAGATATTTTGTTGATTTTTTCTCCTTGCTGGTCAAGCCAGAGAATGGCGATGTTACCACGTTTTTCAATTTCTGCGTATTGGTTTTTCATATTAAGGTTTTATGAATTTTAAGATTCTATTTTCGCTCGCAAGCCTTGCGATATAAACACCGATTGCAAGTTGTGGCATTGGAATAATATGTTTCCCTTTTGTCAATGTTTGCGTGAAAATTATTTTTCCAAGCACATCCGTAACAATCAATTCATTTTCGTTTTCTGTTGCAATAAAAAGCGATTGGCTTTCGTCACTGAAAAATAATTTCTGTTGTAAATCATTTTCTGAAATCCCTGTTGGTGTTGCAATGGAGCATGGAACAAAAACTTCACCTTGCATCATTGTGTATGTATTGTTGCAGGTAAACTGTGAAACTTTGTCAACTACATAACAGGGATAAATTTCTGCTGCAACAGTTGGAGTTCCCGTTGCATGAACACTGAAATCCATAGAACCAGACCCCGAGAATTTAAATTGCATGGGAACAGCAGGTTCTGTTAACGGATAGGTATTTCCTTCTGATACCGAGTTTCCGTTCAGCGTTAAAGTTCCGCTCATGGAATAAATATCTAAAGTGAGTGCAACTCCGGTTGCAAAAGGCGAAATCTGGGAATACACTAAGTCAAAATCATAATCCTGTCCGGTGGTGCAGGTTCCGGTACTTGAATATGTTCCGTTATAAATTACCTGATTAATACTTTGTCCGACATAAAGTTGGGGTATAAAAATCTGGCTTTTAACAAGCAACACCGGAAATAATAAGAGAAGAAAAACGATTCCGCTTTTCATTTAGTTCGGGTAACGCTCCAAAATCATTGCATGTCCGTGAGCACCTGCAGCGCAGGCAGCAAGCAAACCGTATTTTCCGTTTTCGCGTTGCAGGCGGTTGGCAACTGTTGTTACCAAACGCGCACCTGTTGCTCCAAACGGATGTCCGATAGCCAATGAGCCACCATGAATATTGAGTTTATCCATGTTCACTTCACCAACTGCTTTGTCGCGCCCTAATTTTTCTTTTGCAAACTCATCCGAAGCCAAGCATTTAATATTTGCCAAAACCTGCCCGGCAAACGCTTCGTGCAGTTCAACAACATCCATATCTTTCAGTTCCAGATTGGCGCGTTTCAACACTTTTGAAATAGCATAAGTTGGACCTAATAAAAGTTCTTCTTTTAAATCTGAACCTGTGAAGGTGTAATTGTGGATATATGCTTTTGGTTTCAAGCCAAGTTCTTTTGCTTTGTCCTCGCTCATTAATAACACAACTGCTGCGCCATCAGTCAGGAATGAAGAATTAGCGGCAGTCAATGTTCCATGTGGTTTTACAAAAGCCGGTTTCAGTGAAGCCAGCTTTTCATATTTCCCAACGCGAATGCCATTATCTTGTTTTATAGTAGCAAATTTTGGAGGCAGTGCTACTTCAGTAATTTCCTGTGCAAGAATACCATCATCAATTGCTTTTTGTGCAAGGGTGTGTGAGCGCAAAGCAAATTTATCCTGATCTTCACGAGCAACAGAATATTTAGCTGCAAGAATATCGCAGTCAACACCCATTGTTTTTCCGGTGGTATATTCCGCAATAGCCGGTGCATCCGGCACAAAATCTTTCAACCGCAAAGAGGTTACAAACTTCAAAGTATCACCAAAACCTTTCAGCTTTTGCGCATTGAAAAGCTTTTTGCGCATGGGTTTATTGAACAAAATAGGAGCATCAGAAGTGCAATCGGTTCCGCCTGCAATTACAATGTCGGCTTGCCCCGCCAGAATTTGTTCAACTCCGCTTGAAATAGCCTGGTTGGCAGAAATGCAAGCCTGCGTAACAGTGCTGCAAGGTGTTGTATAAGGAATTCCTGCAGTCAGCGCGGCTTCACGCGCCACGTTGCTGGTTTTTACATTAGAAATAACGGTTCCCAGAATCACACGGTCAACCGATTTTGGGTCAATTCCTGTTTTTTTCAAAAGCCCGCTGATGGCAAATTGTCCAAGTTGGTAGGACAATAAATCCATGTATTCTGTTCCGCTTTTTAAAAATGGCGTGCGGGTTCCGTCAATGACAACTACTTTTTTCATGATAAAGATTTGGTATATAAAAAAACAAATTTAGTGCTATATTCCTAAACTCATAAACATTCTTCATTCAAAATGTATAATTTTGAACCCAAAAACAACCTGTTTTCAATTGCAACGTCCACTAAAAATAATTACTCCTGAACCACCATCTTGGCGTGAATATTTTATAGAACTTTGGAATAACAGGCATATACTAACAGCCCTCTATGAAAGAAATATTAAGCAACAATATGTACAAACAAAACTAGGGATTGCATGGGCAATATTAAAGCCTGGAATTGTTGTTTTAGTTTTTACTATTCTATTTTCCTGGTTTATAAAAATTTCTACCGGTGATTATCCTTATTCGCTCTTTGCCCTTTCAGGGTTGATAGCTTGGAACCTATTTACAGTAATATTTAATATTGGCAGCCAATCTATCAAATCGAATGCTGAAATAATAAAAAAGAAAAATATTCCGTTATTATTATTTCCTATTCTGACAATTGCAGACGCTCTTAATGATTGGGTTATTTCATTTTTGTTAATGCTACTGCTTATGCCATTATTAGGCTATTTTCCACATACTACCATTGTGCTACTTCCTTTAGTTTTAGTTGTGAATATATTTTTGGGATTTGGAGCAGCAGTTTGGTTAAGTCTACTGAATATCCGCTTTAAAGATATAAATCAATTTGTGCCCTATCTTGTAAATTTCAGCATTTGGCTCACTCCTGTTTTTTTTCCGGTAACTATAATACCTCAACCTTATTCATGGATAATAAGCATTAACCCAATGACAGGAGTATTAAACATGTATCGTTTTGTTTTATTTGGAGAAGCAATAAACATTGCAGCCTGTTTGTGGAGTTGTTTATTAGCAATTTGTTTAACTATATCTGCCATTCACTTTTTTATAAAAAAAGAAGGTGAAATGATTGATAATTTATGATGAAAATCATTTTTGATCTTCTATTTTTAAACCCTTTCTTTGCATAAACAAATACCATGAGAAAAGTTTTTACAGATATAAAACTTGAATCTGAATTCAGGAAAAACGGATACGTTTCAGTTCCTTTTATTTCAAAAGAGGAAGTTCAAAATCTAAAAGATAAATTTTTTGATTCCATTATTGAAAGCGGGGGGCAAATTACCTCCGGAGAAACAGGCATCGCAGAAGGAAGAGCAATTACTTATGATTTTACCTTCATTGACAAAAACCCTGAATATAAGCAACGGGTTTTTGATATCATCACCAAAGAATTTAAACCGTCAATGGATAAATTGCTGGACAACTATCGCCCTATAATTGCCAATTATATCCGTAAAAAAAATGAAACCGGTGAAGTCCCTCTGCATCAGAACTGGGCTTTTGCAGATGAACGCAAATGCTCAACGGTTTCCATCTGGTGCCCGTTGGTTGACTCCACAGTTGAGAACGGAACATTGCAGGTAGTTCCCGGCAGCCATAAGCGTTTTGGTGAGTTACGCGGACCAATGATTCCATGGGAGTTGGATAACATAAAAAAAGAAATAATTGAAAATCACCTTGTGCCTTTGGAAACAAAAGCAGGAGATTGTGTGATACTGGATGACAGCATAGTTCACTATTCGGCTGTAAACAAAACAAATGATTTGCGCCTTGCTATTCAACTAATTTGCATTCCTTCTGAGTTTTCATCATTGCATTATCATATGGATCCATCGGTTAGCAGCGAAAAGGTAAATGTACTCGAGGTAGATGTTGATTTTTACATGCAGTTCAATCCCTGGAAAAAACCAACGGGAGTTAAAATTTTGAGAAGCATTCCTTACACCCATCATTTTATTGATGAAAAAGAATTTATGCAGCGCATAAATGCACCGGGGTTTGATGAAGAAAAAACAAAACACGGCCTTATGTCAAAACTCAAAGAGGTATTTTCATAATTCAAAATATGGCAAGAATTTTTAAAGACGATAACCGGCAACAACAATTTGAATTAAAAGGATTTGTTGTAATACCCTTTTTATCGCCTTCTGAAACACTTGCCCTTAGTGAACTTTACAGCAATGAAATAAAAGAAACACCTGAAGGATTTTACTCAACCAGCTTCAGCAACGATACAGTTGTGAAAGAAAAACTGATTGCAGGTGTTGACAAAATCTTTGATGAAAAAATAAAAAGCACGTTTGAGGCAGTAAAAAAATTAGGAAGTTGTTTTCTTAATAAATCTCCCGGTCCGCAAGGTGAAATGCCGATTCATCAAGATTGGACAGTTGTTAATGAGCCTGAATTTGATTCACTCACCATTTGGGTGCCACTTTGTGATGTAAATGAAAAAAATGGAGCAATGCAGGTTGTGGAAGGCAGTCATAGGTATAGTGATGCACTACGTTCACCTTCATTGGTAAACCCTTTTCTGGATGTTCAAACTGAAGTTAGAAAAGATTTAGAAAGTATTGCGATGAAAGCAGGTGACGCATTAATTTTCAGTCAGGCTTTACTACATGCTTCCCCGCAAAACAAAAGTTCAAATCAAAGGCTGGTAGTAACTTATGGGTTAATTCCATCTTCAGCTCAAATGTATTTTTACCATAAAAATGAACTTAATCTGGTTGAGAAATATGAAGTAGAAATTGATTTTTTTCAGCGCTACAATACACAAATTGGTCAACCACCTTCAACAGGAAAAAAAGTTGCAGAATTCAACTATAATGAGTACCTGATAAACACTGAAGAATATCGTAAGATAAAAAATTCTTACTTTGCACGTAAGCAAAATGCCATGTATAAAATGATTCCCCTATTTATTGACGAGCAAAAGCAAAAATATTTTGAGCGTGAAGGCTTTGCCGTATTTCCTTTGTTGAATGAAACTGAAGTGAATGATTTAAAATTGTATTATGAATCATTAAACCTTAGAGATGAGAAAGGATTGGGCTTTCATGTAAGTATGGACAATGCAGACAAGAATCTGTGCAGACAGATAAGAGAGAAAATTTGGGATACAGCTCTTCCAAAACTGAGCGAACATCTTAAAAATTTTAAACCTTTTGTAGCTAGTTTTGTAGTAAAAGAAACCAATCCTAAAGGGGTTGTTCCTGCACATCAAGACTGGAGTTTTGTTGACAGAGAGGAGGATGGATACTCGTCCATAACCTGTTGGATTACCTTGGTAGACACAAATTTGGACAACGGACAAATGGGTGTAATTCGTGGTAGCCACAAATTTATGCAAAACCACCGCCCGTCACCATCACCTCAAGCACCGGTTCCGCTGAGCGAACATATGTTCAGTATTTTTCCATATCTGCATACAATTGATATGAAAGCTGGCGAGGTATTAATGTTTGATAACCGCACTATTCATGCCTCACCGCCTAATACAACCCCAGCAATAAGGCTTGCAGCAGGTGTTGGAGTTACACAAAATGATGCACAGCTAGTACATTATTTTATGAAGCCTGATGGCACTTATAAAACCATGCTACGCTATAACGTAGATGAAGATTTTTTCTTAAAGTATGAAAATGCTACGCTTGCAAAAATGTTTGATGAAAAAAAATTGATTGAAGGTTATGGTGAACCAATTGAAGTTCCTTATCAATATACAACATATTCAAGTGAGGAATTGATTGATATTATTAAGTCTGCAGGAAATGTTTTCAATGTTCCTATGACTGAAAAATTAGCAAAACTTTTTGGCAACATTACACAGGAAAAAAAGGTGGAAGAACCGAAACAGGAAATAATATCAACAGAGCAAAAACCTGTTGAAAAATGGCCAGACAGCAGAAGTTTTTTTAAAAAATATACTCCGCTTAATATTGTAAAAGAAATTAAAAGCAGGCTTGTAGGAGCACAATCATAATGTTCAAATTCCCTGATAAAATGCTTAAGTTGTTTTGTGACGTAAAACATCAGGATGAGTTTGAAAAGAACGGGTTTGTTATTTTACCTTTTTACAATGAAAAGGAAATAAAGGAACTTGAGGCGCTGTATTACAGATTGCATCCAATAAATGAAAAAGGCTTTTTCCCCAGCACATTTTCAGGAGATAAAAATTACCGCACGGTAGCAGATGCTGAAATCCGCAGAATGTGTGAGCCTGGCATTGAAAAGTATTGCGAAAATATTAAAGTAGTTTGCGGAAGTTTTATTGTTAAAAGTCCCGGACCTGAAAGCGGCATGTGTGTTCACCAGGATATGTCGCTGGTAGATGAATCACGTTTTACAGGAATTAATATCTGGGTGCCGCTTGTTGATTTGACTATTGAGAATGGTGCATTATTTGTTTTGCCCGGAAGTCATCGTGTTTTTCCTACTTACAGAGGTTCTTCCATTCCTGAATTTTTTCAAAATGTAAGCGAGCAAATGATTGACTACCTGCAACCCGTTTTATTGAAAGCCGGTGAAGCTGTATTTTTTGACCAAAGCATTATTCATTTTTCTCCTCCAAACTATTCTGACAAAATCAGAATTGTTACCAATACTTATTTTACACATAAAAATACCGAATACCGCACTTATTATTTTGATAAAACCCAACCGGGATATGTAGAAGCATTTGCACAGGATGATAGCTTTATGACCAATTTTCAGCAATTCGGTGAGAATATTCATGACCGCCCGAAAGTGGGCACTTCATTAGGTCTTGTTGAATACAATTTTCCAAAAATTGATACCGATTTTCTTGAAAAACATTTTACGAAAACAAACGCCCGCGAATTGATTTTGAATGCTGTTCCAAAGCAACCTGTTGAAAATACAGTTGAGCGAAAGAGCATTTTCAAACGTGTAATGGAATTGATTAACTAATGTCAGTTCGGATTTTTAAAAGCGATGAACATCAAAGCCTGTTTGACAAGCAGGGATTTATTGTGCTGCCTTTTCTAAATCCATGTGAGTTGGAAGAGTTGAATAAAATCTTTGACCAGCTTCATCCTGAAACAAATTCCGCAGGTTTTTTTTCAGGTAGTTATTCTTCTGATCTCAACTATAAAAAGAAAGCCAGTGATGAGATTGTAAAAAAATTCAGCCGGAGCTATCAGGAATTATTTGTTGATTATACTCCTTTTGGCGGTGCGTTTCTTTTCAAAGTTCCCGGTGCAAACAGCGAGCTTGCTGCCCACCAGGACTGGACAATTGTTGACGAGCAAAAATTCGTTGCACTTAATTGCTGGGTTCCGCTTTGCGACATAACGCTTGAAAATGGTCCTTTAATGATTCTCCCAGGTAGTCATTTTAAAAACCTGAATGTAGTGCGCGCCCCTACCCTACCCTTCTTTTTTTCAGGTGAAGAAAAAATGATTATCAATGAACTGGAACCCATGATTGTAAAGGCGGGAACAGCAGTAATTTTAAATCAAAGCGTTATTCACTATTCATTGCCTAATCTTGGAAGCACTGTAAGAAAAGCAATTACCGCGGGAATAAAATCAAAAGGCGCGCAGATGTATTTTCATTATAAAGATTCAGCGTTAGTAAAAAATGAGCTCGAAGTTTTTGAAGAAGATGATGACTTTTTAATCCGCTTTGAAAATTTTGCAGAAGACATTGCACTTCGTCCTAAAAACGGGAAAAGCATTGGTTTTATTCCTTACACACTACCACAATTTAAAGGTAAAGAGTTGTATGAAAAAATACGGGAAATGAAAACATCAGCCGGTTATAAAATGAAAACCAATCCGTTTGCTGCTCCACCTGAAATACTTGTTGCAAAAGGAAAAGAAAAATCTTTTTTGAAAAAATTAACTTCTATTTTCAGCAACTGAAATGGCTGAAAAAATTCTTAGTAACCCGGCTCTTGATAAGCTTTTGCTGAAAGAAGGCTATATTGTTGTTTCGTTTCTGAACGAAACGGAAATCAAAAATCTTACAGATTTTTTTTACGAAAATCATCCTGATGGAATCAACGGGTTTTATGCAACTGCTCACGTTCAGGATATTTCGTTTCGTAAAAAAATGAACGAACGAATTAAGAGTGTTTTTCAGCGAAGTGTTGATGATTATTTTCATGAATGCAGTCCACTTGGTGGCTCATTTGTTGTAAAATCAAATACACAGAAAGAACGCTTACACCCGCACCAGGACTGGAATATAGTGGATGAAGAAAAGCATCGCTCATTTAATATCTGGATTCCTTTGGTTGATTTAACCAAAGAAAACGGGGTGATAAAAGTGATGCCTAAAAGTCATAGGTGGATAAAAACATTCCGTGGACCAAACCTGCCCGATACATTTGAGAATGTGCACGAAGAAATCTGGAATGCCATGAAACCACTTTATATGAAAGCAGGAGAAGCATTGATTTATGACCACCGCCTGTTCCATGCTTCTGAGCCCAATCAAACAAAGGATTTACGTTTGGCCTCTGTATTCGGTATTATTTCAGAAAAAGCACAGATGTATTATTACTGCGGCAATAACGGAAATGTGGAAATGTATGAAAGCAGCCCTGACTTTTTTCTCAATGAAGATATTCAGAAAGGACCTGAAATTTTGAAAAAAGTAGCATCCGTTAAAATGAACGACTCAAAAATTGGAAAGTGGAAATACAAGTGGTTGCAAGTGATTAATAAAATATCTTAACCCTTAAATTACAGGTAAGACTTTCTGATATAATTCAACATTTTTTCTGCCAGCTTCAACTTTATTGGCTTAGAATAGTGAGAGGTTAACATTCTTGTAAAATTTTCTTCCTTTTCAAAAATATCATATTTCAGCCAGTCTAAGTAAGCAGCCCTATAACAAATGTTGAATAAAATAAATTCTATTTTTTTCTTCAATGAGATAGGTGTCTTCAATGATCTCGATACAATATTTTTTATTGAATAAAAATTTAAGATATACCATCTACCAACTGAATAAATTTCTTTTTCATTCATCCCAGGAGCTAAGTAAGTCAGGTGAATCCCATCATATTTTTCAATTTCTTCGGTTACAAAAACACCTTTCTTTGACATAAAATCTTTTACCCGTGTTCCCGGATTAAATGTTAAAAAAGTAAGCTTGGTGTAGATGATACCAACTTCGGAATAAAATTGAAAAGTTCGTTTGGTCAGGTCTTCATTCATGCCTTCTAAGCCGAGGATAAGGCCGGCAGCTACATTAATGCCGTATGACTGCGCTTTTTTTATTATCCGCCTGTAGTTCTCTACAACATTTACTCTTGCTTTATTCACCGACTCAAGCGCTTTTTCATCTATTGATTCAAGTCCGCAATAAATCATTTTACAACGACTATTTGCCATTGCCTGAAGCATTGCGTCATTGTCAAGCAATTCAATATTCATTTCCGCCATCCAGCCCAATGCGGTCGATTTTTCAATAACACTTGAAACCCGGATTACATGCTCAGAATCTACACCAAAGTTGTAGTCAATAATGTTGATAAATCTGTTATGATAAGAATCAATTTCTTTAGACAATTGTTCTATATTTTTCAGGTAATAATTTTTCCGCTGCATAGTCAGCACCATACAAAACGTGCAATTCTCAGGGCATCCACGCGATGTTTCCAGAGGCAATCCCATAAAGGTATTGTATCGCTCAAAGTCAGTAATTAAACTCAAGAAAGGTGGTTTCAGATTTGAAACAGGAAGGTTATCTCCTTTGTAATGTTGTTTTAGTGAATTATTGGCAAGGTCGTGAGAGAATTGTTCTGCAACCGGTTCAAACAAGCCATTAATAATAGTGTCTGCATATTTCAGGCATTCTTCTGGCAATAAGGTTGGAAGCTCACCACCCCAAACAATTTTTAGTTTATGTTTTGACTTAAGTTTACGGGTAAGTTCCTGCGCAATCTGAAAATTTTGTGACGAAACTTTTAAGCCCGCAAAACCGAAAGAAGAAAAATCAGATATCTTCAGTGTCTTTGAATCATTCTCAAAATTTAAATCAAGATACGTGACTTCACAAACATCGGAAATGCAGGAAGCGACATTAAATAATGACAACGATATAGTTCCCTTCGGGCTTGTAGGAAGGTCTATCAATAAGCCTTTAATCAAATTCTTTAGTATGTAAAATCAGTTATTGCAAATATCAACAAAGATACCTCTAATCAGTTAACATCCTTTCCGCTGCATCTGACCAGAACAAACTTTCAGAATCTATTTTCTGTTTAAATGATAGAAATTTATCCAACTCAGGATACATTTTATTCATTGCTGACTTGTTCAAAAATGGAAACTTCCCCAAGTATAATTTGCCGTCAAATTCAATGATTTTCTCAATGATTTTATTTTCAAATGCCTCTGTTTCTTTTGCAGAATGGTCATTCAATCCATAGTTTAGAGTCATTGAAAAACCATCGCCCGAAAAGGATAAAAAAGGTGTTTGCTTTTTATGTTTTCGTATCGCACAGATATAAGGCGTGAAGTTATTGGCACGACAAAAAGATAATATGCTTCTATAGCCTATGGCAAATTTTTCAACATGTAAAAAAATTTGCATTTCTCTAAAGCCATGAGGATAATACTTCAAGTTCCATTTAGGAAAATATTTCAGCATAGGGTATTGATATTCTGGAAAAGGAACAGTTTTAAGTTGATGTAACTTGGGCAGAAAATATTTCAGGTAGCCTGCCCATTGATAGAAAAAAGGGAAATCAATTTTCCGGAATAGTGTCCAGAATAATTCGGGAGATAATGGACCAATCTTTTTTTTTTCGTTAAAACCTTTTAGAAAATTTTCTGACGAATAAGCATCTTTATTATCAATAAATCTAGCTGTTTCGCAAAAGCCTCTTCCAAAATTTTTTTCAGGAGCCCATGGGTCAGTCCAGCAGTAAGCAAAATCATAATCATTTTGCTGTAAACTATTCATGGTATTCACTAACTCATCAATATTATCTACTCTTATGCTATTAGTTTCTATCATAAATGATTTAATAGGAGTCAGTTTCAGTGTAACCTCTATAATTATCCCGATTAAGCCCATTCCTCCAATAACTGCATTCATTACATCCGTATGATGAATACGATTATATTCATTGATTTGTCCATCGGCAGTAATCATTTTCAGAGAAATTACGTTTTCACCAAAATGCCCATTTTTCCATGAATCTTTTCCATTCACATCGTTTGCAATATCACCACCAACAGTATTTCCTAATGAACCTGTTAAACCAATTAATGTAAAACCTTCTGGCATAATCGTTGTAAGTATCTGCGAAGTCAGCACACCTGAGTGAACAATTATTTGAGCTTTTTCTTTATCAAAGCGAAGTGTTTTATTTAAGCCGGTTAAGTCAATAGAAATTTGTCCATTCAGCAAACAAACATCGCTGAAACTTAACCTGCTGCCTGTCGGATTTATTTTTAATCCGTTGGCTTTTGCAAAATTTATACATTCAATTATTTCTTTGTAAGAAGAAGGCTGACATAAATACGACTTTGCTGTTAAAAGTCCGTAAGAAGAAATTATTTTCTCAGGATATTTTACCATACAATTCGTCTTTAATTCCGCATAGTTCCAGGCTTATTTTCCAAAGCCGTTCAGCCCACTCTTTATTATAACTATCTTTTGATGAATGTATTTGTTGTTTTTTGTGAAAGTATCCACCTGTAATCTGTGAAATATCATCCGAAAGGGCAAGAAAAACTGCATCTTCAGCAGCTTTTTCGGGAGAGGCTCCAAGTAACCTGATTATCCGCCAAACCAAATCGTGAAAAAGAGAAACATTTTTACTACCTATATCCGAGTTTACCAAACCTGGATGAAAGGCGTTTACTGTAATTGTTGTGCCCTTTAATTTTTTTGCAAGATGGTAGGTAAATAACAGGTTTGCCAATTTTGATTGGTTATAAGCGGCAGAAATAGAATAATTTTTTTGCAGAAATAAATCATCAAAGTGCATTGTTCCTCTGCCATGAGCCCTTGAAGTTACCGAAATAATTCTTGCGTTTTTACTTTTTTCAAGCAATGGTAACAGTTGATGGGTTAGCAAAAAAGGTGCTAAATGATTGACGGCAAACTGAAGTTCTATGCTCTGTTTTGTAAGTTCGAATTTTGATGAAACACATGCAGCATTATGGATAATAACATCTATTTTATTAAAATCACATTTAATTTGATTTGATATATTATTAATTTCATTTCTGTCTGAAAGATCAGACCAATAACATATAATACTTTTATTACCACTAAGTTCTATTATTCTATTGCGAGCATATTGAGCTTTCGCTTTATCTCTGCACAATACCAGCACCTTACAATTTTGTTTTGCCATGGTTAAAGCTGTGTTAAAACCTATTCCTGAATTAGCTCCTGTTACTAGGCATATCTTGCTAAACAAAGTATTATAGGGCATAATTATTTTCCTAGTTTTGACGCCCCAAAAGTAGGATTATGCTGACACATATTTTTTTACATTGAATTAATTAATTAATTAGTCTATCATGAAAAAATTATTTTTTACAATTCTTTTCTTTTCTTTTTTTACTAAGGTAAAATCTCAAACTCCTTACTTTATTAACGACATTAATAACTATGTTACTGTATATGATTCTACAGAGCTTCAAAATTTACCATTATTAAATATAGGAGCAATAACCTTTGCTAATGGAATTGATACTAATTTTATAGGCATAGTTGATCCTGCAAAAAAATTTAAACGTTTGCTTGACTATCCCTATCCTACTGATACGCTCGTGTCGGGTTTCAACCAACTTTTTTTACTCGGCTCAGTTAATAACGGAAGTTCATGGTCAGTGGCAAAAATAAACACAGCAATAGATGTACCACTACAGCCAACAGGGTTTGAATCTATAATGACCTTTGATTCGCTTCTCAACCTGACAAATACAGTAACAATGAGTATTCCTTATTCCTATATGTATCATGGCAGGCAATACAATACATCCATTCTATACGATGTTCATAATAGTAATGCTTTTAATTTAAATGGCAGTGACTATATTCTTGCCATAGGCACACACCTTGAATGGTATGATGCCTCAGGAAGTTGGATAGATCAGGACAGCATGCGTGTTCGGTTTTCAACCCTGCATATTATTGATGCAATCAACAATATTGAACTAGCTAGATGGGAACCTTAACATCAAGGTTACACATTGGAAAACTTTGGATTACCTAAACATCTACAGACCTTACCCAGCGGACTTAAATACTATTCACACCCGCACATTAATGTAATTGAACCTCAAACTGAATCTGGTAACGGAGTTAATATATATGCCTCTTCCAGACATCCGGGAATTATAAATAAATTATTTTGGGATGGTGTTAATACATCTATATCACCTATTTGGATGTTCGGGTATCCCCAAAGAAATAACAATTCATTGTATTTAGAAACAATAACAACTAACCAATTAGATGCATGCCATGGGGCAAGTGCATTTGTTCAGGGTGATACTACCTTTATTGCTACTTATAATAATAAACCCGAAAATGATGCTGTAGGGGGCAGGCATCAGGTATGGGAAGTAGTTGGCAATAAATCTGAACTTATTTGGCAAACTCCAGATATAGGTGTGCAAAGTATTTGTAAAGGTTATGCAAAATGGAGTGCCGATGGAAGATATCTTTTAACAACACATGGTAACTGTAATGGCAATAGTATTACTGTGGATAATCAAGGTGATACTATTGAAACTAATAGTTATGAAAAATTTCAAATCTGGAATCCCTGGACTAATACTAAAGTTGCAGGAATATATCTTACCGGTACAATGTATGTTGCAATGATGGAATTTATTGATGAAGAAAGAATACTTTCATTTGAACCTATTGAAGTATCTTTTTCAGATTCAATAAAATTAACACATACTAATTCCGGGCTTGTATTTTGGACAATTGGAAATTTAAAATATGTTCAGCAGGAACTTAGCCTACCCCTTTCGTATTCAGATAGCCTTGATGAAATATCTGCCTGGATTAAAACTGGTTATACAGGAGCATGGAGAGTAACAGAAAAAAATATTACAATTGGAATATCAGAAAATAATAACCCGAACATAGCTCTTTCTACCATACAAAAGATTGGCGATATAATTTTACCAGCACGCTACAATTGGCTTATTCATGATATTTTTGGAACCGTTATTCCAAACTCAGGAATTGAGACATCTGGGGTTTACATCATTGAAGGGTATGATCAAAATAATATACTTGTTTACAGAAAAAAACATATATTTATCAGATAAAATAATTTATTAGATAAATTGTTAAGCAACAAAGTCCTTGTGATTTTTCTATAGCTATGCTTTTACTAATATAAAGTTTTGCTAACAGAAAAAACAGATTTTGACTACGATTAAACTTTCCATAATTCTACCTGTATATAACAAGCAAAATTCCATTGCACATGTTCTTTCAACTATAAAAAAAGTTATTGGAAATGATTTGCATACTATTAACTATGAAATAATTTGTGTTGATGATTGCAGCACCGATGAATCTCTTCAAATACTGAATACTATTTCTGACCCATTCATAAAAATAATCGGGCATCAAAAAAATCAAGGTCAATTAAAAGCTATTGAAACGGGACTAAAGTTTTCAAAAAGTGAAACTATTGCTATTTACTCATGTGATATGCAAAACTCGTTTCATACCATCCCCTTGCTTTACAATGCAATTCAGGATGGATATGATCTAGCTGTTGGTTACAGGGCTGTTCGAAGTGACAGTGGTTTTGTAGTGCTGCTTTCAAGAATGTTTTTTAAGATATTATCTTTGTTTGAAAAGAAAATGCCTGAAGGTGGGTTTGATTATGGTTTATTTAATGAGAGTATTAAGAAAAAATTATTGCAGAAAGATTTTTCAAATATTTTTTTGCAATTAGAGGCATTAAGAGTAAGCAAACAAACATTTTACTTACCTACCGAAAGAATAATTGATAAATTTGACAAATCTTCATGGACAATGTTAAGGAGAGTTTTTTACGCATTCAAAACGTTAAAATATTTATATAAAAACAAATAATGTTAATCATAGGAACAGGCGGCCTGGCTTCAGATATACTTTCTTCATTTCAATTTGATGAAGGGTTCGATGATTTGTGTTTTTATAATGATACTGAGATACCTTCTAAAGAATATATAAAAAAAAATTATAGAATATTAACAAGTTTAGCTGAAGCAAAAGAGTACTTTAAAAAAAATGATTCCAGATTTATTGTTGGAATTGGTGATAATATTACTAGAGAAAAAATAGCTGAAAAATTTGAAACCCTTGGAGGAGTGAATTCAAATTATATATCTACTAGAGCATTGGTTGGCAAATATGTTTTTATTGATAAAACAGGTGTAATAATTCTTCACCATGCAGCTATAGGTAATGGCTGTTCAATTGGCAGAGGAAGCATAATTTATACAAATGCCAGTTTAGGTCACGGTTCAGTTATTGGAGAGTATGTTCTTGTGAGTGGAAACGTTTGTATGTCAGATACTACTATTGGGAAGTTTTCAACTATCGGAATAGGTGCAAGTTTTAAGCCAGGGGTAATAATTGCCGGATATTCATTTGTAGGTGTTGGAAGTGTAGTGACAAAAAATATAGACACGAGCTATTTAATAGCCGGAAATCCAGGCAGGGCAATTAAGAAAATAGTTTCTCAAGAAAACCTGTGAATTCAGATTCTCAATTGATTATTTCTCTGCTGTAAATTAAAAAAAGTGGCATAGAATGGAAAACAAAAAATCATTCTTTTATACCCTGCTTGTGTATCCGGGAAAAGCAATAATCCGGCTGATTGAAGCAATTATAAAAAAAAAAATATTAAATATCCCTGTTGTTAATAGCTCAGAATTTAAATGGGTTAGCTCATTTGAAAACAATCATAAAATTATTTTAGAAGAATTTATTCAAGTCAAAAGAAAAAATTATTTCCCGGATATTGCAGAAATATCAGATGAACAAAAACCAGTAGTTGAAACAAATAAATGGCATTTTTTTCCATTCTATATCTACGGAAATAAAATAAATTCAAACCTTGAGGAATGCCCTGAAACAGCAAGGCTACTTAAAGAAATACCATTACTTACAACTGCCTTTTTTTCTGTTTTAGAACCAGGGGCTCATGTAAAACGGCATCGCGGAGCCTATAAAGGTTATTTGAGATTTCATTTTGGAGTAAAAATCCCTGATTCATTTAATCAATGTGGAATCAGAATAGAAGACAAAACTTACCATTGGGAAAATGGAAAATCATTAATTTTTGACGATACCTACTTACATGAAGTATGGAATAATTCCGCGTTAGAAAGAGTAGTGCTTTATGTTGATTTTATTAGACCTATGCCTAAACTATTAATAATAGTATCGCAACTTCTAACTAAACTAATAAGTGTTTCACCCTACGTTCAAACGGGGTTGAAGAAACTTAGAGAACGATAAAATTTTAGAATGAAACCATTAGAATATATTAAAGAAAAAGTTTGGTTACAAGCATTACTATTAACCATATCATTATTTGCAGGAAGTTATTTAACAATAGGGTGGTGGACAGATAATTACCAGCACTTTTACGATTCTGTTGCTTCAGGTGAATTAACTGACTATTATTTACCAGCTGCTTACGATCCCTTTCCAGAATACATGCGTGGTTCTGCCTATTTATTTAACTGGCTTGGATTAATTTATCCAATACATTGGGTAGCCTTTTTTTTAAACTCATTATTATTCATTTCAATATGGATATTATTCTTTCAGGTTATTAAGCATACTAAAGAGATGCCACTTTTATCAAGAATTCTGCTTATATTATTCCTATCAGTATTGTTTTTTGAATCGGTTGTACTTTATCACATGGTACGTATTACCATGTTTGCCGGAATAGCAGCTTTATCGGGACTAATTGTTGCTGACGAAAAAAATTATTTAAACAAGAAAATGATTCCTTTTTTTCTGCTTTTTATTATAGCTCTTTGGATACGATGTAACGTGCATTTGTTTGTGCTTATTTTTGTTTCTGCTGCATTTTTCCTACATGGAAAATCATTAAAACCACTGCTGCCTTTTTATTTAGCATTTATTCTCTTCTTTCTCTATTACTGCAATGTGGTTTTCTGGACAAATTACGACCACGACCTTAATTATTATTTTCTTTATAATACCGAATTTAAACTCCAATTTGTAGGAGCTTATAAGCCTGATTTAAATTTAGAAAACCATTTAGATTCCCTAAAATATATGGCAGTAAAAAATAATATTATAGCAGATGAGATTAACTTAACTCCTGAGTTTTATAAAAGAATAGGAATTTTTACCAATCTCAGTAAATTCAGTACAAGCCAGCTATATTATGCTGTATATGTTTTTGGTGGTGCAATGCTCGAAAATATTCATTTCATTGTTGCTGATATTATATTAATCCTGTTTTATGTTTTTTTGGGAGGCGCTGAATTAAAGCACTATAAATTCAAAACATTCTTATTGTTTTTATTTTTCTATTCAGTGCTTTTTGCCATTTGTTTTATCAAAATGGAAAACAGGTTTTTGGTACCATTTCAGGTATTGTTTCTTTATACAATAATTGTATTACATAAGCCCAATTTATTTTACAAGAAAGTAAATATCATTTATCTTATTGTATTTCTTCTTCTGATTATTCCGTTAAGTGGTTATTACATTTGGCAAAAAATAGAATTTTCTAAAAAAGAAACACAAGAGTTTAAAAACTCATTTGAATTACTTAGTAAAAATCATGGAGATGCGGTTTTAGTTATTAATGATGGCTTTGTAACTAAAAACCGACCATATGAAACATTCTATCAAAAAAAGTATTTTAAAAATTTTTATTTTTTTAATTATTACGCATCTCATTTATCACCTTGGTACCGCCCATTCCTTGAAAAAGAATGTAACTGTAATCCTGGAAACATTTATTCTTTTTATGATTTTTTGTTAAAGAAGGATTGTAAAGTATTGCTTCTTGACGAAGAAAAAAGGATGGATGTACTTAAAAAATATTTATCTGAAATATGGGGGAAGAATTATGAAATTGATAGCGCTCCCATAATTAACAAAGCAGATAGTTTACAACTCAAACTAAGAGGTTTTACCGGAGAACTAACGCTATATGAAATGAAGTGATTTTTTTAAATCTACGAATCATATAGCAGACAAATTTATTTAAAAGAGCGTGAATAATTAACAGGCAAATATTTCTTAATTAGAGTTAGTAATTCGCTTTTTTTAAGATCAAAAGGTTGGTAATCAACTATCGTCTTATTCCATTTTGTTTCATCAGGCTTCGAAATAAAATCATAGTCATAGTAAAAGGTTTCATTTACATCGTATTTTTCTATTTTATTTTGTTTTCCATTTTTGTTTTTATAATAATAGACTAATTGATAGTTTTTTCTTAAAACAGTTATTGTAATTGCATGACGTATTTCTGTTGACAAATTCGGGGCTGATGAATGGATAAGTGCCGGATCGAAAATCATTATATCTCCTTTGTTAACAAGTACAGGGTGCATATATTTTCTCAAGGTATCAATATGTTTAAGAAAGTTCCAAGGGACTCCCAGAGAGCGTTGGATATTTCCCCATAAATGACTGCCGGGCAACACCCATATCGGGCCATTTAATTCTGTTACATCGCAAAAGGGAATCCAAATAAATAAGCAATAATCCTTCTGTTCATCAATTACAGTGCTATCCTGATGTATTTGCAAATCGCTGTTTGGATGCGGGGGTTTTACCTGATATGCTCCACCTGTATGATCTGCCACTTTTTCCATATTAAATATTCGCGGCAAAATTGTTTTTGCATTTAAATTTATTACATCCTTTGTTTTTGTTCTTATTTCAGGATTAAATAATCTTCCGCTGTTTAATAAGTTTTTATCCAATTCAAATCCATCCAGTTTTGATATTTCATTAAAGGTATCCAAAAATATTTTTATTTCTTCATTTTTAACTACATTTTCAACAGTGCACCATCCGTTTTCCAAAAATTGGTCATGTTTATTCTTATCTAAGAAAAATGAATCTCTCCGCAACTCAATAGCAGGATTGGCTAACGGTTGTTGTTTTTTAAAAATCTGTTTGATAACTTCAATTATTTTCATAAATTTTTCTCACATAGAATGAAACTAATAATTAATTATAAAACTACATCTTGAAAAGAACAGTTGTCTCAGAAAGTTTATGTTGTAGCACTATATAGGGTATCGGGCTTACTTTTTTTTGTTTCAAAGTTCCACTTTAAGGGGAATCTCACAGGGAAGTTATACTCCATGCTTACCCACGGTTTGCTTTTTTCCCATTCATTTGGTATAATATTAAAAGATAAGACATTATCCATTTGCAAAAAAATTTCTTTGCTGTTTCCAAATGTGAATGAAATAATATATTTCCCAATGTTTATTAAATCAGATGGAATCTCAATGTAACAAGTACAACTGCCGTTACTAATTTTATAATTGGTGAAATCTTTTCTGTAAAGAGGGCTGTCAGTTAAAACCGGACCAAAGCTGCCTGTTATATTTATTAAAGGTAAAATCTCTTCATCTGACAGGTTGTTAATGTATGAAATGTTTATTCCAATTTTTTCACCGGTATGGAAAATACTTTTATTGGTTGAAAAACTAATTTCTGTTACCGAAAACAAATTATTTTCTTCAGCAAGATTTGCCATTTTGCTTTGTGAAAAGTATAATGAAATTGCTGATTCAATATCACCAAAGAAAGATACTTTACCTTGATTTAATATCATACATTTATTGCATAATGAAGCAATTTCTTCCATTTGGTGGCTGGCAAGGATAACAATTTTTGATTTTTTAAAAAGTTCGTTTATTGAAAGTGTTGCTTGTTGCCTAAATTCTTTATCACTTGGACTAAGAGCTTCATCAAGCACTAAAATTTCAGGAGCTAATTCATTTATAAGTGCAAAAGAAAGTCTGAGTGACATACCACTTGAATAATTCTTTACGGGCTCGTTTATATATTGTTGAAGTCCTGAATATTCAATAATAGAAGCTACTTTGCTTTGAATGAAATCATTATTATAACCCAATAAACTTCCCTGAAGAAAAATATTCTCTATCCCGGTCATTTCAGGGAAAAGAAGAGATGTTTGTTCAATTAGCGCTGTAATATTTCCTGAAATTTCTATTCTCCCTGATGATGGCTTTAATAAACCAGAAATGATTTTTAATAAAGTAGATTTCCCTGCTCCATTCATCCCTATTACACCCAACTTATCACCTTCATTTAAATAAAATGACACATCATCTAAAGCAAAAAGTTTGTTATCCTTTATTCTATTTTCTCCTAATATTCCTGTTTGGGATTGTTCTAGATTAGTATTACCGCTTAAATGGTAAAGCTTAGAAAGATTTAGACATTTAATATAGGAAGACATATCAGCAGTAGAAAGCTTAAGAATAAGATAACTTCACTTCAGTATTAAATTTTTGAATATGCTCAAGCAATTCATCCTTTGTAAACATCAAAATTGGGATGTTGCTTTTACCTATATACATAGCTTTTTCAAATAACATATCTTGATTACTTACAAAATTAATATAAAAATCAGAGTCAACTTTGAACTTATTAAGTTGGGTTTCATTTTCTTTAAGCGAAAAATAATAGAGTTGCGCATCTTTTTGAATAAGTGACATACCAACACAAACACGTTCTTCGTTTTTTGTATTATCTGTTGAACAATGAACAATCCCGTGAAAAAAGAAAATTGCTTCTCCTGCTTTCATGGGTATATCAATTAAGTTGGGAGTTATTACATCACAAAGATGGTCATACAATAAAGGAGTGCCGCCACCTCTTTCGCTTTTCATAAAAAGATGACTTCCCGGTAACATTTGCATATTTCCATTTTCTCCTTCTGCATTAATTAGCGGACACCATGCATTCAGCGACCAGTTTTTAGTTTCATCTACCAAGCTCCAGTCTTGATGTGGATTTAAATGTCCTTTTTCACCTTTTGGTTTTACAACAAACATTCCACCACAGGTAATATTATCTTCAAAATATTTTTTTAATTTAGGATTGAAATGACTGATTATTGCATCCTCAACTTCATGCTTATATTCTTTGTTTTGACTAAAATAGGATTTATAAAATTCATCGGGTGGTTTTGGATGCCATTTTTTATAAAGCTTCTTGAAAAAAGAAACTTCTTCTTCATCAAGAATTGGCAGAACAATATATCCGTTCTTAATGAGTTCATCATTCTGTTTTTTATTTTTTAAAATTTTGAAGTCTGGTTTTGGTATACTCATATTAAAATTAAACTTTTAGTTGTTCTTGCAAACTTGAAGTTACTTTTTTATTCTTTACTAAATAAACTATTTCGTGATTTAATGATTCTGGAATAAACTTAAGCTTTAGCAAATGAATTAGTACACTAAAAAATCTGCTTATTCCATACTTTGATTTTCCTCTCTTTCTTGGCAAATGCGATACTCCCATTTCAGCAACAGTATATCCTTTTATTTGAGCAATCAAAGGTATTAACCGATGAAAGCCATCAAAATAAATGAATGAACTAAGTATTTCCCTTTTAAAAATTTTCAATGAACATCCTACATCATTTAGCTTTGTTTTAAATAGTAATTGGATAAAATAATTTGCCCCTTTACTTGCTATTTTTTTTGATGCAGAATCTTGCCTTTTTTTTCTAAAGCCTTGAATCATATCAATTTTATTTTTTTTTATTTCCGAAATCAGCAGCACTATCTCTGTAGGATTGTTTTGCAAATCCCCGTCAAGAATACAAATTAATTCTCCTGAGCAATAATCCAATCCCGCTTTCAGGGCAGTACTTTGTCCATACTTTCTGGTTAATAAAATCAATTTTGAAAAGCACTCTTTTTTTTTAAGAATTTCATTCACAGTATTGTCTGAAGAACCATCATCTATAAGGATTAGTTCATGGTCAATGTTTTTTAACTCATAATGAATTTGGTCAATAAGTTCTCCTATATTGCCTTCTTCATTATGAATAGGAATAACTATAGAAAGTTTCAAATTTCTTTAAAAAATTAATGTACGAATATATACTACATTTGTTTTGAACTGTATAATTTTTTCAAGGCAATAATTTTTTATAGATAAATGTTTTTTTTAAAAA
>CAMDBK010000002.1 GCA_945889235.1 Chitinophaga pinensis | reverse complement strand
ATTTTATATATAAAGCTAAATGTATTGAATTACTTAATATTCTGATAATAATTGTGTACTAATTCTATTTCAAAATGTTTGGAAAACAAAAAATCCTCCTGAAATGTGGAGGATTTTTGTTGACCTACTAGGGCTCGAACCTAGACTCTACTGAACCAAAATCAGTCGTGTTGCCAGTTACACCATAGGTCAGTTTGCCTTATTTTTCTGTGAAAGGGAGTGCAAAAGTATAAAACAGAAAAGAAATACCAAATAATCCTACCTTCGCAGCTCTTTATAATTCAAAAATATAGTTAAATGAAAAAAATTCTACTCCTTACAGCCTTCTGTTTATCAATGTCTACGGGCTTTTCACAAATTGTAATTGAATCCGTTGATTTTCCTCAGGCAGGAGATTCTATTTATCAGGGTATAGATACGCTAATTCCTTTAAGCATTACTCCGGGCAGCGCAGGGGCAGATCAAACATGGGATTTTTCACAATTACGTACCAGACAAGGTAACACCATACATTTTGCAGATCCTACTACTCTTCCCAGTGGAAGTTCATTCCCCAATTCATTCCTTGCTGTAGAACAATTTGGCGGATGGGGATTTGCTGACAGCAGCAACGGAGTAGTTGAAATTACAGGGTTTTCAGGTGATTTCACAGGTCTTGGAGCTCCAATGGATATTCCTTTTCAGGACCCCCAAACCATTTTTGTTTTCCCATCAACATATTTATCAAGCTATATTGATACCTCTATTATTAATGTAACCATGGAGGCGCCTCCGGCTTTAGTTGCACAATCACCTATCCCAATTGATTCAATTCACTTTGTAAGAAGTTCTGAGATTACAAGTGAAATTGATGGTTGGGGAACTGTTATTACTCCTCTTCAAAGTTATTCCGCATTACGCCAGCGCAACGTTGAGCATAACATCGACAGCATTTTTATTTATGCAGCATTGTTGGGCGGTTGGGCACTCCTTCCCGGACAACTGGTAGGAATTGAAAACCCTCGCATTACAGATAGTCATCGCTATAACTATATTATTAAGGAAATTGGATACTACGCTGTAAGTCTTACTACCAACCTGAATGATAGTGTTGATCAAGCAACCTTTCTTTCAGATCCTGCACAATGTTGTTTTGGTGCCGGAGTTCAGGAAACCAGTATTGCTGAAGCATTCAGTATTTATCCAAACCCTGCCAGCAATGGATTTTCAATCAGAATGGAAACACCGGAAAAACTCATTTACGCGGTTTTTGATATAACAGGAAAACAGGTTTTGTCAGGAAGCTTAAACAGCAATACAACATTTGTAAATACTGCTGTTCTTGCCGATGGACTGTATATCTGCAAAGTATTTTCTTCAGACGGTAAACTTGCCGGTTCAAAGAAAATCAGCATTTCAGGAAACTGATAAATAAGTTATCGCTGAAGAAAGATGAAACACCTTTATCTTTTTAGCGGTCTTGGTGCTGACCACCGTGTTTTTCAATTCCTTAATCTTGAAGGATTTCAGGTAACCTATATTCAATGGTTGAAACCCGTTGCACGCGAAAGTATGCAGCAATATGCCGCAAGATTAACTGAACAGATTATAACTGTAAAACCAGTATTAGTTGGTCTTTCCTTTGGAGGAATGATGGCTATGGAAGTTGCCAAACATATAGAAACAGAAAAAATTATTCTTATTTCTTCAGCCAAAACACGAAAAGAAATTCCACCGTATTTCCGGTTTGCCGGAAAACTGAAACTGAACAGAATTGTAGCATCGCGAAGAATGAAAAAACCGAATGCGCTTGCTTACAAAATAATGGGAGCAGAAAATGCAGAAGCTAAAATCCTGATGAAATCAATTCTTGAAGATACAGATACTGACTTTTTCAAATGGGCTATTGAACAGGTAGTAACCTGGAATAACAAAACAGTTCATAAAAACGTTGTTCATATTCACGGCCAAAAAGACCGCTTACTTCCTCATCGGTTTGTGAAATCTGACATAACTATTGCAGATGGAACTCATTTGATGACGATATCAAACGCAAATGAAATTTCTGATATCATCAGAAAATTAGTTTGAGTTTTAGTAAGCACTACCACCGGCAATAATTTTCTTTCTGGTAATAATTCCGTCAGAAAGAATAGCCTCAGCTATATATACTCCGTAAGTAAGATTTCCTGTAAAAATTTTAAGGTGGGATTTGCTTTGCAACACCAATCTACCCGACATATCATATATCCGCACCTCTTCAATTTTATTTTTCTCTGAAGTAAAACTCACAAAATCTTTTGCAGGATTAGGAAATACTTTCAGGTCTGAATTAGTCTTCCCGTTTTCGTCAATTCCGTTTAAGTTGGTTACGTAAACATGAAAAGTAAGAGAATCTAACACAGTGCTTCCCGGCAGTGCACGCGGCCAGACCACAACCACATTATCACCTATATTGAAGGTGTTGTTACTAATACTGAACTGATATGAAACCGGAATTGTGATGGTATCACCCGGAAAAAAACTGCCTGTTTGTCCGGCCCCGAATGAAGAGATAGCCCCATTCATTGTGTCAACAAAAAAATCAAAACTAAAACTGCCTGAATAGGTAGTATTCCCTGCGTTTCGTACTTTAAAACCAAACATATATGATGAATTTGCATTCACCGTATCGGGCAGCCCTACTAAGCTGTCAATGGAAAATGTTCCTATAAATTGCGCCTGCGTTTTTGTGCTGAAAACCGTCAGCAACAATAGAATTGGTAAAAGTAATTGTGCCTTTTTCATAGTGCCTGTCTTTATTTTGCATCAAATATAGTGAGCATATCAGTAGGACGAGTTGTAAAATATATTTTTTCTTACTTCGTTATGACGCTGTTTTTTCACCCTTTCCATATTGCTAACTTTGCACAAATCTATAGCGTTATGGCAAAAGAAAAAAATGAGCATCGTAAGAAAAAGCTATACAGCCGGCTGATTAATAAATACAGGCTGGTAATTATGAATGTGGATACTTTTGAAGAAAAGGCTTCACTCACACTTACCCCTATGAATGTTATTACAGTATTCGGTTCTGTGATTATTTTTCTGGTTACACTTACTATCTATATTATTGCTTTTACCCCGTTGCGTGAGTACATTCCGGGATACCCTGACGGAACAACCCGCAGACAATATCACATGAATGTTATGAAAGCTGATTCATTGCAAATGGAACTTGACACTAAAAACAGATATATAGAAAATCTTAAAAAAATCTTACTTGGTCAGACCCCGGCTGACAGCATAACAATGAAACCCGATACCCTGTCAAAAAACAAACAGTTGAATATGAATGTTTCTAAAGAAGACTCACTTCTTAGAGCTGAAGTGGAAGAGGAGGGACGCTATAACCTTTCGCCAGCCCAGCGCACAGGACAAAAGCAGGATCAGGGTTTGAGCAACATTTTTTTCTTCTCGCCTTTGAAAGGCATGGTTTCAGAAAAGTATAATCTTCTTCAAAGTCATTTTGGAATTGATATTGTTTCACCCTCCAACGAGCCTATAAAAGCTGCATTGGATGGAACGGTTCTTTTCTCAAGCTGGACATCCGACACAGGCTATGTCATCGGCATTCAGCACGAAAACAATCTTGTTTCTATGTATAAACACAACTCAGCCTTGCTGAAAAAAACAGGCACCTACGTTAAAGCAGGAGAAGTGATTGCCATTGTTGGTAACACAGGCGAAATGACTTCGGGTCCGCATTTACATTTTGAGCTATGGCATAACGGAAAACCGGTGAACCCGCAGGAGTATATGGTGTTTTAGGGTCGGTTTCTTTGGTTTGATATGGAGTGGTAAAATATTTTCTGGCACGCAAAATAAATTCCTCACTGCCCCGTTATCCTATCAACCAATCTTCTAAATTTGTAACAACGCTACGCTCACCATTTCTCTCAAAACCATGTCAAACAAAAAAATTATCAAGCTGCTGGCAGCCGCTGCGGCATTCACTCTGTTCATTGTTATAATTATCCGTTACAATGCAAAAACACATGAAGTGCAGCGTGTAAATCCTGAGTTTGCGCCCTACATCTCTGCCTTCACCTCCGGCCTCATCTCTTCCGAATCCGGTATCATCATTCGCCTCACCAGTGATTATGAGAAAGCCGGTATTCCCGGTGAAGTAATTAAAGGAGAACTTTTTGATTTCTCGCCCGGCATCAGCGGCAAAACCTATTGGGACGATAAACGCACCATCCGCTTTAAACCCGATGCTCCTCTGCCTTCCGGTGTTGACTACACCGCCAGTTTCTTCATCTCTAAATTGATGAAAATGCCCGATGGTTTGGAAACCTTTGAGTTTTATTTTACCATCATTGAGCAAACGGTCGGTTATTACCGCGATGGATTTAAACCACTCAACAACGATAATCTTTCATGGTATAAAGCATATGGTTTTATGACCACTTCCGATTTCAGTGACAACGAAAGTTTTGAGAAAATACTTTCTGCAAAACAGAACGGTAAAAATCTTCCCATCAAATGGACTCACAATGCCGACCGCAGAAAACACAACTTTGATATCGACAGCATTCAGCGCCTCGAATACGAACAGAAAATTATCGTTACCTGGGATGGCAATGCTATCGGCATCAAAGGCAGCGGCAGCGATACCATCACAATTCCCGGCCTGAAAGATTTCCGTTATGTAGAACATTATCTGGAACAAAACGGAGAACAATATGTGCGTCTGCTCTTTTCCGATCCCTTGCTCAGCACACAAAACTTAGATGGTCTTATCCGTTTTTCGGATGACAGTCCCGTTCGGTTTATTATTGAAAATAACGAAGTGCGTGTTTACCCGACATCACGTTTGCGCGGTGTTAAAAACATCATCATCGAGCCGGGAATAAAAAATATTGCCGGTTATAAATGCGAGGTAAAAGAAGTGTTGGATGTTCGTTTCGAAGAAGTAAAACCCGCTGTGCGCCTGTTGGGAGATGGAGTTATCCTTCCTAATTCAAGCGGTTTGATATTTCCATTTGAAGCAGTGAATCTGAGCGCGGTGGATGTAAAAGTTATCCGCATCTATGAAAATAACATCGCGCAGTTTTTACAAGTAAACCGCTTAGATGGAAGCAGCCAGTTGAAACGCGTTGGAAGAACTGTGTTCAAGAAAAAAGTGGATTTAAAAACACTGAACAAAACTGATTACGGAAAGTGGAATGCCTTCTCGCTCGACCTTGCTGAACTGATAGAAACCGAGCCGGGCGCTATCTATAAAATAGAACTTGGCTTCAAACAGGATTACTCGCTCTACACCTGTGATGGCGATGAGAAGAAAAATAAAGAGTTGCAACCTTTGGAGGAAGAAGAGGAAGACGAGGATGAAGACAGTTATTATGGTGATTATTATTACGATGATTACTACTATAACGATTACGAAGACGAGTATTATGATGGTGATTACTACGGTGACTATGACTATCGTCAGCGTGATAATCCATGTAATGCTGCATATTACAACAGCAACCGCAATGTAAGCCGCAACATCCTTGCTTCTGATTTGGGAATAATTGCCAAAGTGGGCTCTGCAAAAACAATAAGCTTTGCAGTTACTGACCTGCGCACAGCAAACCCGCTTCGCGGCATTACGCTTGAGGTTTATGATTTCCAGCAGCAACTAATTACCTCTGTAAAAACCAATAACAATGGAATTGCAGAAGTTGAAGTTTCGCGCAAGCCATTTCTGTTAATTGCTAAAAATGGCAGGCAACGTGGCTACCTGAAATTAGATGATGGCTCATCGCTTTCGCTCAGCAAGTTTGATATTTCCGGGCAGCCGGTGCAGAAAGGCTTGAAAGGATTTATCTATGGTGAGCGTGGTGTCTGGAGGCCTGGTGATTCATTATTCCTGGTGTTCATTTTGGAAGACAAGGAAAAAGTGCTGCCGGTGAACCACCCGGTAACCATGGACCTGGTAAACCCGCAAGGGCAGATTGTTAAACGCCTGACACAGTCTAATGGTGTCAATGGCTTATACAATATGGCTACTGCCACTGACAAGGATGCGCCTACCGGAAACTGGACAGCCAATGTGCGCGTGGGTGGCGCTTTGTTCAGCAAAAACCTGCGTGTGGAAGCTATCAAGCCCAATCGCCTGAAACTGAAATTAGATTTCGGAACAGAAATACTTTCGGTGGATAAGCCCGACCAGGAAGGTTTGCTTTCTGTGAAATGGTTGCATGGTGCTACTGCAAGAAATCTTCGTGCAACAGTTGCTGTAACATTGACGCAGAGCTATACTTCATTTGAGAAATTCAAAGAATATGTTTTTGACGATCCTGTGAAAAGCTTCAGTTCAGAGGAGCAAATAATCTTCGATTCAAAAATCAACGAGAAAGGTGAAGCGAAAATAAAACCCGCTCTTACCGTTCACGATGCCGCTCCCGGAATGTTGAAAGCAAGTTTTGTAAACCGTGTGTTTGAAGAAGGTGGTGATTACAGCATTGACCGTTTCAGTATTCCTTATTCTCCTTATGAGTGTTACATGGGATTAAAAGTTCCCACAGGTGACAAGTATCACAACATGTTGTTAGTTGATTCTACTCACAGTGTAAATTTTGTTTCGGTAAGTCCTGAAGGAAAAGTGTTGCCAAAACGCAATGTGCAGATTGAAATTTATAAAGTGCAGTGGAACTGGTGGTGGGAAAGCGCTAACTATTATGGATACTACGCAGGCAGTTATAACAACAAGTTATTTTACCGCGATACCATTACCACCGATGCAGCCGGAAAAGGTAAATACGATTTCAAAATTGAATATCCGGAATGGGGAAGATTTATGATTCGCGTAACAGATCTGGAAGGCGGACACAGTGCCGGAGCACCCATTTATCTTGACTGGCCCGGTTGGGCAAGTCGCTCGTATGAAGATAATTCAGGCGCAAATATTCTTTCTTTTTCCTGCGATAAAGACAAATACAATGTAGGTGAATTAGCCACGCTTACTATACCGACCGGTGCGCAGGGGCGTGCATTGGTAAGTATTGAATCCGGTAAAAAAGTATTGCAAATGAATTGGGTAGAAGCGAAAAAAGGTGAAACTACTTTCCAGTTTAAGATTACTCCTGAGATGGCGCCAAATGTGTATGCGCATGTAACCTTACTGCAACCGCATTCACAAACTGCTAATGATTTACCGATACGTATGTATGGTGTTATACCAATCTTTGTGGAAGACCCCAACACAAAACTGGATCCTGAAATGAGCATGCCTGAAGTGCTGGCTCCTGAACAGGATGTTACAATTAAAGTGAAAGAGAAAAACGGCAAAGCAATGACGTATACCATTGCTGTGGTGGATGAAGGCTTGCTTGACCTTACGCGTTTTAAAACACCTGACCCCTGGAGTTCTTTCTATGCGCGTGAAGCGCTGGGCGTAAAAACCTGGGATATGTATGATCTGGTGCTGGGCGCGTATGGCGGAAAAATTGAGCAGGCTTTCGCGATTGGCGGTGATGAAGGAATTAACGGCAAAGGAAAAAACACAGCCAACCGTTTTAAACCGGTTGTAAAATTCCTTGGTCCTTTTAAATTGGAGAAAGGAAAAAGCGCTTCGCATAGTTATAAAATGCCGAACTATGTTGGCTCTGTGCGCACGATGTTAATCGCAGAACAAGATGGCGCTTACGGCACTGATGAAAAAACTACACCTGTCCGTAAACCCGTGATGGTGTTAGCTACCCTGCCGCGTGTGGTTGGTCCGGGCGAGTCGGTAAAACTTCCTGTTACCGTTTTCGCGATGGAAAAAAATATCAAGAATGTGAAGGTGGAAGTTTCAGTGAACGAGAAATTCATCATCAATGGAAGCAAAACAAAAACTATTGCATTCGCGGAGCCGGGTGATGATGTGATCACGTTTGAGCTGGACGTTGTTAAAACTGTTGGTGTCGGAAAAGTAAAAGTGGTTGCCACCAGTGGAAACGAGCGTGCGGAATACAACATTGAGATTGATGTGCGTAACCCAAATCCTAAACAAGTGAGCTATGTGGAAGCTGTTGTGGAAGCAGGAAAAACCTGGGAAAGCGCTTATACATTGTTGGGAGTGGATGGCACAAACAAAGGCACAATTGAGTTTTCAAACATGCCTCCGCTTGACCTTGGCAGAAGGCTGCAAGACCTGATTGAATATCCTCACGGCTGCGTGGAGCAAACCACTTCATCTGTATTTCCGCAGTTGTTTCTTTCGGATGTAATGGAACTGGATAACAGGTTCAAGCCTAAAATTGAGGAAAACATCAAGGCTGCAATTCACCGCCTGCGAAGCTTTCAGTATTCTGATGGCGGACTTGCATACTGGCCTAATGGCACGGAATCAAGCGACTGGGGCACTTCGTATGCCGGGCATTTCCTGCTGGAAGCAGAAGCAAAAGGCTATGCATGGCCCGAAGGAATGAAAGCAAAATGGAAAACATATCAGAGCCGCGTGGCAAGAAACTGGTCGGCAATTACCGATTCAAGATCGGCATATTATTACCGCTATGATGACTATGTGCAGGCTTACAGGCTCTATACGCTTGCGCTTGCAAAAGCTCCTGAACTTTCGGCTATGAACCGTTTGCGTGAGCGTCCTGCGCTTACACAACAGGCACGCTGGAGGCTGGCTGCCGCTTATATTCTTGCCGGTCAACCCGAAGTTGCCACGCAGCTGGTCAAAGACCAGAATATATATGTTCCCGACTATACCGAGATGGCCTATTCCTATGGAAGCGGCACGCGTGATGAAGCAATGATACTGGAAACGATGGTGATGCTCAACCGCAGGAATGAAGCCATTCCGCTGATGAAAAAAATATCGTCTGCCCTCTCGGGCCAGCGCTGGATGTCAACGCAGGAAACCGCTTACAGCCTTATCGCCATGAGCAAGTTTGCAGGAACAAGCGGAACTTCCTCGCAGATGAAATACCAGTATGTGCTCAACGCCCGCCTGAATGACGCAGTCGGGCAGGGAGCTTCTTCCGAAACCATCACCTCAAAGCTTCCTGTTTCGCAGGTGGACATGAAGGTAAAAGGCGATGCAGGTGGCAAGCTGAAAGTCATCAATCAGGGCGAAGGCATCTTGTATGTGCGCATGACATTGGAAGGAATTCCCGCTGTCGGCAACGAAACTTCAGCAGAGAATAATCTGAAAATGAACATCACCTATAAGAACATGAAAGGCGAAGTGATTGACATCAGTCGCCTTGACCAGGGAACCGATTTTATGGCGGAAGTAAGTATCACCAACCCAACTATAACATCGTATTACCAGAACATGGCTTTGTCGCAGATATTTCCTTCGGGCTGGGAAATTCACAACACACGAATGGATGAGACCGAAAATGTGCATTTAGAAAACACAACGCTGCCTACCTACCAGGACATCCGTGACGACAGGGTTTTCACTTACTTTAATATCGGTGTACAAAAAGTGGTTACGTTCCGTGTGTTGCTTAACGCTGCATACCTCGGTGAGTTTTATCTGCCTGCGCAAAGTTGTGAAGCCATGTATGATGGACACATCAATGCACGCAAAGCGGGTAAGTGGGTGAAGGTTGTTAAGCCGGGGGAGGCGTTGTAGAAAGGCCTATGAATAACCTGAGGCTTGTTAAATTTTTAATAGGTTTAGGCTACTATACAGAAGTTTCAAAAACGTGTGAAGAGTTAATCCTTAAATTTACCGCCCTTCAAATGTTTTTCAAAAAATTCATATTCCTATTTACCGCAACTTTTTTTGCAGTTAATTCTTTTGCAGCAAAACTTTCCGGCCGCGTGTCTGATAAAGAAAATGAGCCCCTCGGTTTTCTCACCGTTTATATTGAAGGCACTACTATCAGCACCCAAACCAATACCAATGGTGAATATTTTCTGGAACTGAAAGATGGTTTTTATCACGTAGTATTTCGCTACATCGGTTACCGCACCGAAACACGAAATGTGGAAATACGTGGGGACGATGTTACACTGGATGTAAAAATGGAAACTCAGGCAATTGTATTGACTGAGGCAGATGTGAATGGAAATGGTGAAGACCCTGCTTATGATATTATCCGCCATGCACAGGAGATGAGGAAGTTTTACCTCAGCCAGGTAAAAAAATATTCCTGCAATGTGTACATCAAAGGAATGAATTATGCAGAAAATATTCCTAAAAGTATTCTAGGTCAAAACATTGAAGTTGATGGGCTGGATGCCAGCCGCAGCGGAATTGTTTACCTCAGCGAATCGGTTTCGCGCATGTATTTTGAAGCGCCAAACAAACGGAAAGAAACCATTATCTCTTCTAAAGTAAGCGGAAAATCACAGGCATTTACCTGGAACAGCGCCATTGATTTTGATTTCAATTTTTATGAGCCCAACATTGAAGTAAGTTTTGCCGAACGCAATTTCATTTCGCCCATAGCGCCATCAGCAATGCTGCACTACCGCTACAAATTAGTGGGCGCTTATTATGAAGACAGTGTGTTGGTAAACAAGATTGAAATTATTCCGAGGGTAAAAGGTGCGCCTGTTTATAACGGGTTTATTTACATTCAGGAAAATACCTGGCGCATACACAGTGTTGAACTTTACCTAACCCGCGAATCAAATATTGAGTTTCTTGATACGCTGCGGATTGAACAGGTTTTTATTCCCGTTACTAATGATATTTGGATGAAGGGAACACAGAATTTCAATTTCAAATTTGATGTGAAACTGCTTGGATTTAAAGGCAACGGTTATTTCACCGGAGTTTATTCCAAATACGATTTAGGTCCTGAGTTCAATAAAAAATTCTTCAAGGCAGAGAAAGTAAAGGTGGAAGAAAACTCCAACAAGCGAAGTGAAGAATACTGGAACGATGTGCGCCTTGTTCCCCTTACAGCGCTTGAAGTTCAGGACTATCAGAAGAAAGACAGTATTGAGGTTTTGAAGGATAGTAAAGTGTACATGGATTCCATCGACATTAAGAAAAACAAGTATCACGTTTCAAATTTTATTTTTGGTTACAGGCTAAAAAATTCTTTCAAAAATGTGGAATGGAATATTCCAACGCTGTTTGAAATTTTACAATTCAACACAGTGGAAGGAATTGTGCTAAATCCTACGTACAGTCTGGAATGGGAGCACAAAGAATTGAAAAAACGTTTTCGTTTTGATAACACGTTTCGTTATGGTTTTTCCAGTCAGAAATTTTACGGTAAAGCCGGATTCAATTACCGTTTCAACGCGATTAACCGCATGAATATTTATGCAAACTTTGGAAAATTTGTAAGTCAATATAACGAAGCAAATCCTATTGCGCCCTTTATCAATACGCTTTACACAATCTTTTTAGAAAAGAATTATCTGAAAATTTTTGAAAAAACTTTTTTGAATGCGGGTTGGGGAATGGAAATTTTCAACGGTGTTACACTCAACACCGGTTTTGAATATGCCGCACGCAAACCGTTATTAAACGCAACAGATCTGAGCGCAATTTATGTTGACAGGAAAAACAATGAGTTTACTTCCAACAATCCTGAATATCCCGAAAGTGATATTGCTGCGTTTGTTGGTTACAGAGCCTTCACCTTTAATGCCAGTCTGCGTATTCGTTTCGGCCAGAAATATTATTTATATCCACATGAAAAATTCAATTCATCTTCCGTGTATCCGATTATCAGAATTGCTTATGAAAAAGGAATTGCAGGAATTTTTCAAAGCAAAACTAATTTTGATTTTGTAAAAATCTCAGTGGAAGACGATATGAAGTTAGGTGTGTTCGGAACTTCGGAATATACCGTCAGCGTTGGCAAATATTTCAATAAAAATAATCTTCCCTTTATAGATTATAGGCATTTTATGACAAGTGAAGTTATTCTTGCACCTCAACGTTTATCAGCTTTCCGTGCTATGCCATATTATCGTTTAAGCACATCCGGTGAATACCTTGAAGCGCATTACGAACATCACTTCAATGGTTTTCTTTTCGGAACCATTCCCGTCTGGAAAAAGTTAGGATGGCAGCCTGTTGCCGGTTCGCATTTTCTCTGGGATTTCAGAAATAACCATCAGTATGTTGAAGTAACTGCCGGACTGGAACACATCTTTAAAATAGGCAGAGTGGATTTTATAGCCGCTTTTGAAAACAACCACAAGGCCCGTACTGCAATACGAATCAGTTTAGGATTTTAACGTCACCCTGAACTTGTTTCAGGGTCTCATAATTAAGATGCTGAAACGAGTTCAGCATGACGAAAATTAGTGGTGATGTCCGCCCGGTCCGTGAACGTGACCATGCGCTAATTCATCAGCAGTAGCGGTTCTTACTGCAAGCACTTCGCCTTCAAAACGCAAATGGTTTCCTGCAAGCGGATGATTAAAATCCATGGTTACCTCATTGATTCCAACTTTTGTAACAATACCACGCATGTGATGACCTTCGTTATCCTGCATCGGAATAATAGCTCCGATTTTCAGCATATCACGTTGAACTTCGCCTTTCTCGTTTTTAAAAGCCTCAATAGGAAGGTCAACCAAATTATCAGGATGCTTTTCACCATAAGCATCTGCAGGTTTAACACTGAAATTAAATTTATCGCCAACGGCAAGTCCGTCAAGATTTATTTCAAACCCTGCAATCATTCCGCCTACTCCAAAGAGAAAAGTAAGTGGGTTATTTTTCCCCGCCTCTTCAATAAATTTCTCTTCTCCGCCTTCCGGTTTTGAATTCAGTTTATAGGTAACTGACACTACTGAGTTTGTTGTGATTTTCATCTTTTTTTGAAATTTTTTGCATAGATAGTACTTTTTTTCTTTCGCCACTAATTTCACAAATTAGTACGAATTAATTAGTGTAAATTAGTGTAATTAGTGGCTTGTTCCTACTTTTATTCCCGAAACAAAACCACCGATGCAATTCCCCGGAGACATACAATCACGACTACAAAAAACAGGAACTACTATATTTACGGTGATGTCAAAATTGGCTGCCGAAGTTGGCGCAACTAATCTTTCGCAGGGGTTTCCGGATTATAGCAGCTCACAGGATTTGTTTGACAAGGTGCATCATTACATGAAAAAGGGTTTCAACCAGTACGCACCAATGCCCGGTTTTATTGGTTTGCGTGAAGCCATTGCAGAAAAAATTGAAAAATTATATTCAACAAAATATAATCCCGACTCTGAAGTTACAATTACAGCCGGTGCTACTCTTGCCATCTACACAGCCATAGCAGCTTTGATTAATCAGGGAGATGAAGTGATTTTATTTGAGCCGGCTTATGATAGTTATACGCCTTCCATAGAATTGAATGGTGGAATTCCGATTTACGTTCAATTGAAGCAACCTGACTTTCATATCGACTGGAATGAGGTGAGGAAATTAATTTCTCCGCGCACGAAGATGATTATCATCAATACTCCGCATAACCCAACAGGCAGTGTGTTAAGTGCAGTTGATATGCAGGAACTTGAAAATATAACAAAGAACACCGGTATCATAATATTGAGCGATGAAGTGTATGAGCATATTATTTTTGATGGGCGTGAACACCAGAGTGTGTGCAGGTTTCCAAACCTGGCAGAAAGAAGTCTTGCAGTTTTTTCATTCGGAAAAACATTTCACAACACGGGTTGGAAAATGGGTTATGTCTTAGGTCCTGAAAATTTAATGGCTGAATATCGCAAAGCACATCAGTATATTGTGTTCACTTGCAACACACCTATACAAATGGCACTCGCAGATTTTCTGAAAGAAGAAAACAACTATTTAAGTCTGCCAAAATTTTATCAGCAGAAACGGGATTACTTTAATTCACTGATAAAAAATTCGCGATTTAGTTTTCTGCCAAGTGCAGGAACATATTTTCAGTTGGTAAAATACGATAGCATCTCACAAGAGAAAGACACGGATTTTGCTGTGCGCATTACCAAAGAAAATAAAGTAGCGTCTATTCCTATCTCGGTTTTTTATCACGGTGGAGTGGACAACAAATACATTCGTTTTTGTTTTGCGAAAACCGAGGAAGTGCTTACTGCTGCTGCAGAAAAACTCTGTAAAATATAAATGGAAGATTTAAAAATAACATCGGTTCAAACACAACTTCACTGGGAAAATGTGGAAGAGAATATTTCCATGTTTAATGAAATACTGAACAAAGTTAAAGAGCAAACAGACTTGATAATTTTACCTGAAATGTTCAGCACAGGTTTTACAATGAACACTGCGGTTGCTGAAAGTATGAGTGGTAAATCAATAGAATGGCTGAAAGAAAAAGCGCAAGAAAAAAACTGCGTGATTACCGGCAGTCTGATGATTACCGAAAACGGAAAAAACTATAATCGCTTAATCTGGATGCAGCCTGACGGAAAATTTCAAACGTATGATAAACGCCATCTTTTCCGAATGGCAAACGAACAAAATCATTTTACCGCAGGAGAAAACAAATTGATTACAACATTAAAAGGTTGGAAAATTTGTCCGCTGATTTGTTACGATTTACGATTCCCTGTTTGGAGCAGAAATAAAAATTTTGATTATGATGTTTTGATTTATGTTGCCAACTGGCCATCAAGAAGAAGCCTTGCATGGAACACATTACTTCCTGCGCGTGCGGTTGAAAACCAAAGTTATGTTCTTGCTGTAAACCGCATCGGAGCTGACGGATACGATGTTGATTATTCAGGCGACAGTGTAGTTTATAATCCACTCGGAGAAAAAATGAGCACAATAAAACAGAATGAAAATAAACATGAAACTATTACGCTTACATGGAATTTTTTGCAGGAGTACCGTGAGAAGTTTCCTGCTGCAATGGATGCCGATGATTTTGAACTAAAATGAAAATAGTAGCCACAGATTACACAAATTCACACAGATTTGCTTCGAATTAATCAGTGAAAATCTGTGTAATCTGTGGCACAAAACCTATGGAAATAAAATTTGCCAAAATAATTTCAATCATTTTTCAGCCGTTGATGATGCCGCTGCTCACCTTGTTGATTTTGTTCAACAGCAATACCTACATTGCTTTCAGCATCAGCAGCGAAGCTAAGATTGCAATTTACATAATGTTCATCACGT
The DNA here is from genome assembly GCA_945889235.1 of Chitinophaga pinensis. Taxonomy (GTDB): domain Bacteria; phylum Bacteroidota; class Bacteroidia; order SXHM01; family SXHM01; genus SXHM01. The sequence continues at coordinate 51,457 of CAMDBK010000002.1, read as the reverse complement.
TTACTGTTGTGCTGCCCACGTTGATTTTCCTCACTCTTATTAAACGCGGAATTATTTCCAGCCTTGAAATGCCTGAAGCATCGGAGCGCAGAATTCCTTTTCTCGTTTCCATTATTCTCTATTTTGCGTTGTATTATTTGCTGCGCAAACTCGCGCTTCCCGGAATAGTTTATTTATTGTTACTCGGAACAATTTTATCCATCGTGATTTGTTTTTTCATCACAATGATTTGGAAAATAAGTATTCACATGATTGCTGTTGGCGGAGTTATCGGTAGCCTGCTGGGCTTGTCAATCCGCTTGGGTGCAGATTTTATTCTGCCGATTTATCTCGTTGTTCTGCTTGCAGGATTTGTTGGTTATGCGCGACTGAAACTCTATGCACACACGCCTGCACAGGTGTATTCCGGATTTGTTGTAGGAACTGCGTTGATGGCCGGGATTGTCTTCTTTGTGTAGTTCTCGTCATGCTGAACTTGTTTCAGCATCTCACTCTTAAGACCCTGAAATAAATTCAGGGTGACGTGATTTACACAACAATATTCACTATCTTCTTCGGAACAACAATCACTTTTTTCGGTTGTTTGCCTTCTAAGTATTTCTGTGTTTGCTCCAGTGCCATCACTTCTTTTTCCACATCTTCTTTTGAAAGTGAAGCATCAAACTCCTGAAAGAAACGTGTTTTACCATTGAATGAAACAGGATAGCTGAATGAATTCTCAACGGTGTATTCCTCTTTGTATTCTGGCCATTTTGCAATCGTTACGCTTTCAGTGTGACCGAAGTTTTTCCACAACTCTTCAGCAATGTGCGGAGCTAAAGGTGCAATCAAAACAACCAAAGGTTCTAAGATTTCACGCTTGTTGCATCTCAAATCGGTGAGTTCATTCACGCAAATCATAAAGGTGCTCACACAGGTATTGAACGAAAGTTTCTCAATATCATCTGTGATTTTCTTAATGGTTTTGTGAAGAACTTTTAATTCTGCTTTGCTTGCTTTTTCTTCAGAAACATTTTGATACAGCTTCCAGAATTTTTTCAGAAATCCTGAAACTCCTGTAATTCCATTGGTGTTCCAGGGCTTGCTTTGCTCAAGCGGACCAAGGAACATTTCATACATGCGTAAAGTATCTGCTCCGTATTTTTCTACCAACTCATCTGGATTTACAACATTCCATTTTGACTTGGACATTTTTTCAACTTCAGAAGTGCATTTTATTTCATCTTCTTCATCTGTAATAAATATTGCGGTTTTGGTTTCCTCATTCCAATCTCTTACCTCTTCGATATTTAGTATTCCATTATTGACAAATTTTATATCAACTCTATATGCCCCTACTCTTAAGGAATAATTTAATGACGCTCGCTTGATGGGATATTTCTTTTCTAAATCAAGTTTTATTTTTTCTAATTCATTATTAATTAGTGTTTGTCTTTCTATAGATAAATTTCCATCATGCAAATCATCGGCCCATGATTTCGAAATAAAAACCCGTGGGAAATAATTTGGTTCCAGATAATCAACATTATCGTCCATTATAGGTCCTGGGCTTAAAATCAATGGATGAATAAATTGTGAAACCCCCTGTATCATCCCCTGATTTACCAGCTTCTTTGCAGGCTCTTCAATAGAAATAAATCCGCGGTCTTTCAAAAATTTTGTCCAGAAGCGTACATACAATAAATGTCCTGTTGCGTGTTCAGAGCCACCTAAATAAAAATCAACATCTTTCCAGTAATCTGCTGCTGCTTTGGAAACAAACTCTTTGTCATTGTGCGGGTCCATGTAGCGCAGATAATACCATGAGCTTCCTGCCCAGCCGGGCATAGTGGTAGATTCGAGAGGATAAGCCTCACCCCGACCCTCTCCAAAGGAGAGGGAGTCGTTAGCTGTGCTTGCGTCTCTGCTCCCTTCTCCTTTGGAGAAGGGTTGGGGATGAGGCGTATATGTCCAGTCTTTGGCGCGCGCCAATGGTGGTTCACCATCTTCGGTTGGTAAAAATTTATCCACTTCAGGCAATACAACGGGCAGGTCTTTTTCATCCACTGCGTAAGGAATTCCATCCTTGTAATAAATAGGAATAGGCTCGCCCCAATAGCGTTGGCGGCCAAAGGCAGCATCACGCAAACGGAAATTTATTTTGCCTTTTCCAAGTCCGCGCTTTTCTATTTCAGCAATTATTCTTTTGATTGCTTCTTTCACCTGCAAGCCATTCAGAAAATCTGAGTTGATCATTTTTCCTTCCTTGCTTTCGTTGGCTTCTTTTTCGATGTCGCTATTCTCAATCACAGGAATAATAGGCAATCTAAAATGTTTTGCAAAACTCCAGTCGCGCTGGTCGCCACCCGGAACAGCCATCACAGCGCCTGTTCCGTAACCTGCCAGAACATAATCTCCCACCCACACCGGAATTTGTTTTCCGGTAAAAGGATGAATTGCATAAGCACCTGTAAACTGTCCTGTTATTTTTTTTACATCAGCCTGACGCTCACGCTCACTGCGATTTTTGGCGTAATTTAAATAGGCTTCAATAGCTTGTTTATTTTCTTCTGTTGTGATTTTAGAAACCAATTCGTGCTCGGGAGCAAGCGTTAAAAAAGTAATTCCAAAAAGTGTATCTGGTCGCGTAGTAAACACTTCAATTGTCCATTCTCCATTGTCCATTTTAAATTGCAGCGAAGCGCCCACGCTTTTTCCAATCCAATTCCGTTGCGCTTCTTTAATTGATTCACTCCAGTCAATAGAATCCAAACCGGTCAGTAATCTTTCTGCATAGTCAGTGATTCGCATGCTCCATTGCTTCATCAGCTTGCGCTCCACAGGATAGCCACCACGTTCCGAAACACCGTCTTTCACTTCATCATTCGCTAACACAGTTCCCAAAGCAGGACACCAGTTCACAAATGCTTCACCCAAATAAGCAATGCGATATTCCATCAGTTCATCGCTCTTTTCTTTTTCAGATAAAGTTTTCCAGTTAGTTCTTTCAGTCTCCAATTTCTGAATCAAAGTTTCAATCGCTTCCGCTTTATTTGTCTCCGGATTATACCACGAATTAAAGAGTTGCAGAAATATCCATTGAGTCCATTTGTAATAACTCGGATCAGAAGTTTTCACCTGTCTGTCCCAGTCAAATGAAAAACCAAGTTTATCTAATTGTTCGCGGTAGCGTTTAATGTTTTGTTCGGTTGTTACTGCAGGATGTTGTCCCGTTTGAATTGCATATTGTTCCGCAGGCAAGCCAAATGAATCATAGCCCATCGGATGCAATACATTAAACCCCTGTGAGCGTTTGTATCGTGAATAAATATCGGAAGCAATGTAGCCCAGCGGATGTCCCACGTGCAAGCCCGCACCGGAAGGATAAGGGAACATGTCCAGCACATAATATTTTGGCACCCCTCTCCTGTCCTCTCCCCCAAGGGGAGAGGGGGTTTTGACTGCATAGGTTTTATTTTTTTTCCAGTATTCCTGCCAGTAATGTTCAACCTCTTTATGATTGTATTCCATAAATTTATTTCTTATTTCTTTGCTTCTCTCCCTTTGGGGGAGAGGTTGGGAGAGGGGTGATTACTTTTTCTTTTTCCCGTAAAGTTCTTTTTCTTCCACCACCTGAACTTCATCTCCTTCTTTCAATAGTTTAGAAACCTGACTGTAAGGAGCTGTAATTACTTCCGTATTTTCCTGTAAACCTGAAATTATTTCAATGTAATTATTATCCTGAACTCCCGTTTTTACATATACAAGTTTTGCTTTTCCGTTTTCCAAAACAAACACGCATTCTTTTACATCTTCCAACACTTCTACAACTGTTTTTTTCTCGGGTTGCATATCTTCATTTCCATCTGCAAATTCCTGTTTTTTAAATTTCTTATCTTTTGAATCCAATGTATCACCTTCACTCCGCGATGTTACAGCCTGAATGGGTACAGATAAAATTCCCTTAGCTATTTTAGTTCGTATCTCAACCGTTGCCGACATTCCCGGACGGAAGGGAGAAAGCAAAGGTTGTTTTTCGTTCACAAGATCTTTGTATGACTCTTGAAGAATACGAATCTTCACTTCAAAATTAGTTACCTGATCAACCAAGGCACCTGTAACATTTGCAGAATTAGCAATGCTTGTAACCACTCCGCGAAACTTTCTTCCGATGTAGGCATCCACTTCAATTTCTGCGCTGTCACCAATACCAACACGTACAATATCATTTTCATTTACATCAACATTAACCTCCATTTCATTGAGGTTGGCAATGGTCATAATTTCTGTTCCTGCCATTTGTGAAGTTCCTACAACACGCTCCCCCTTCTCTACCGAAAGTTTAGAAATTGTTCCGTTCACAGGCGAAAAAATTGTGGTCTTTGTTAAATTTTTCTGTGCTTCCTGTAAGGCTGCCTGTGCGCTTTTTACGCTAAATTCAGCACCACTTGCACTTTGCTTTGAGGCTTCCACTTCGTTTTTTGCTACTTCATATGTTGAAGTTGCAGCATCAAATTCCTGCTCTGAAAGCACTTTTTGTTCATACAGTTTTTTGTTGCGTTCATATAATGCTTTTGCATTTGTAAACTGAGCATCAACCTGCGCTTTCCGTGATCTGGCGTTAGCAAGCGATGCTTTTGCTGTGTTAAGACCGGCTTCTAAACGCTCAACATTTGAACGCTGAATATCCGGATCAATACGCACCAGCAATTGTCCTGCGGTTACTTTGTCGCCTTCCTTTACAGTAAGTTCAATAATTTCTCCGGGAACATCAGGCGAAATTTTTACTTCCGCCTCAGGCTGAACTTTTCCGCTGGCAGCAACGGTTTCAATGATGGTACGTTTGGTAACTTTTTCAATGCTCACTTCAGTGGCATCGCTTTTACCAAGCCAGCCTTGCTTTTTTCCAACGACTAAAGCTATAATAAGAATGACAGTTGCAATACCTGCAACAATCAAAAGTTTATTGTTCTTCATGAAAATATTTTTTTAAACCGCAGGCAAATGTAATGATGATTACAACGTAATCGGCTTGCCCATGTAAAAATCCAGAACTTTGGATTTGAAAATAAAGTTGTACTTGTTCCGGAGCAAATCTGCCTGAGCGTTGGAAAGCTTGTTTTTGGCTGTATTATAGTCCGTTCCGTTCAGCGCTCCCACATCAAATCTTTTCTCTGAATACGAAAAAGCATTTTCCAGCGCATCAACCGATTTTTTAGTTGCGTAATATTGTTTCAGTGCTGACTGCGCATCCAAGAATGCCTGCTCAATTGTTTTTTGCAGATTTTGCTTATTTAATTCAAGCGTCAACTCTGCATTCTGTCGCGAAATTTTTGCGCGGCTTATAGAGTTATGGCTTTGCCATCCGTTGAAAATGGGGATGTTCATATTGAACCCTAAATTTTTATTTATGTTGTCTTTAAACTGTTCGCCAAATGGTGTTTTTTCAAGAATTGGAACAACGGAAGAAGCAATGGAATATACAGCAACAGTGTCAGCGGTATATCCTATAATACTTGGTGTTCCATATTCATAACCCACTACTTTTTTACTTAAACCTGAATAACCTGTTCCTATTGAACCACTCATAGTAATACTTGGATAGCTGGTTCCTTTCGCAATTTTCACACCTCTGTCAGCACTCAGAATTTTTGTCTCAGCACTTTTAATTACAGGCTGGTTATTTACAGCAAACTGATAAATTTGTTCGGGCGTGCTTGCCAGCGTTGGGTCAGCAGGTAATTCAACTAATGGTCTCATGATTTGAAATCCTTGAGGCTTGTCTAAGTTCATGAGTTGAACAAGTGTGAGGTTCGCCATGTTCAACTGATTCTCATAATTTATTATTTGCAACTCATCAGCAGCAAGTTGTGCTTCAAGATCAAGCAAACTTCCCTGCGAAACAGAACCGGCATCTACTAATTTTTGTGTGCGGCTAACCTGAGTTTCTGTTATTTGTTTTTGATTTTTTGCAACAGTCAACAATTCCTCAGCAAACAATACATTAAGGTAAGAGGTTGCAACATTCAATGCAATATCGTTCTTCATCTTGTCCACATCATACTTGCCTGCGAGATAGTTTAAACTATTTTGCTGAAGCGTGTTTTGCAATTGCATCCCACTGAAAAGTGTTACCTGCGAACCAAGAAAAAAATTGTTTGAACGAACGCGGTTGGTTGCAAACTGATTAGTAAACGGGTCAATACGTTGTCCCCAGTTGTAGGAGTGTGATGCTCCTGCATTCAGCGATGGAAGCAGGTTTGCGATACTCTGGTTATAATTTTCTTTTGCCAGATCAGCATTCAGTTCATTTTGTTTTACGGAGATATTATTTTCAAGCGCATACTCAATGCACTTCTGTATCGACCATGTTTCCTGCGCATTTACCTTAAACGATAAAAAGGTAAAAACAACCAGAACTATTTTTTGAATTTTTTGATTCATCTTTTGGGTATTAAAAGCATTAGCTTTTTTAGAATTGGCGGCAAATTTAATCATTAGCTTGTAATGTGACTGATTGCTGCTTTCAGGAATTATTAAATAATGTTAAAATCTTAAATGTCTATTTTTGTCGGCCACAAAATAAAATGAGCAAGAAACAATTATTTGATACAGCAAAAAAGCAAGAGTCCGCTATTCTTATCGGAATGATTAATCAACATCAGAATGAAAAGAAGGTGAAAGAATACATGGATGAACTTGCTTTCCTCACCGAAACTGCCGGAGCATTGCCAGTAAAACGGTTTACTCAGAAAATGGATAAACCTGATTCTGCAACGTTTCTTGGCTCAGGAAAAATAAATGAGATAAAAAACTATATCAAAGAAAATGGAATCGATATCGCCATTTTTGATGATGAATTAAGTCCTTCGCAATTACGGAATATTGAAAAAATTCTGGAGTGCAGAATTCTTGACCGCAACAATCTTATCCTTGATATTTTTGCTGCACACGCGCAAACTGCACATGCCAGAACCCAGGTGGAACTTGCCCAATACGAATATCTGCTTCCGCGATTAACACGTATGTGGACTCACCTGGAACGACAAAAAGGTGGTATCGGAATGCGCGGTCCCGGTGAATCAGAAATTGAAACTGACAGGCGAATTATCCGCGATAAAATTGTTCTGCTGAAGAAAAAATTAGAAACCATTGACAAACAAATGGCCACACAACGCAAGAACCGCGGTGCTTTGGTGCGTGTTGCATTAGTAGGTTACACCAACGTTGGAAAATCTACCATCATGAATGTGATGAGCAAGAGCGAAGTGTTTGCAGAAAATAAATTATTTGCAACGCTTGACACAACAGTAAGAAAAGTGGTGATTGAGAATCTTCCTTTCTTGCTGACCGACACCGTTGGTTTTATCCGCAAACTGCCTCACCAATTGGTGGAATCATTTAAATCAACATTGGATGAAGTGCGTGAAGCCGATGTGTTGTTGCATGTTGTTGATATTTCACATCCTGAGTTTGAAGACCAGATGCGTGTAGTGAATGAAACGTTGATTGAGATTGGCGCAAAGGATAAAGAGGTGATTGTGGTGTTCAATAAAATTGATGCATTTACTTACACAAAAAAAGAGGAAGATGATTTATTGCCGGCAACAAAAGAGAATCTATCATTAGATGATTTACGTGAAAGCTGGATGTCGCGACTGGGAAATAATTGTGTTTTTATTTCTGCCGAAAAAAAAATAAACATAGATGAATTCAAAGAGAAAATTTACGCGCAGGTAAAAACGATTCACGTAAAGCGTTACCCGTTCGAAAAGTTTTTATTCTGACCGAAAAAATATTTAGTAACAGTAACTTGTTTAAAAATCGAGTCGATTGATTCTTTTTGCTGTGATTCCAAAACATACTTTCGTTGCGTACCATCCCCCCAGCATCGAGTATGCCGCCAAAAGACAAAAACAAAAAAATATTCGTCCTCGACACATCAGTAATCCTCTACGACCACAATGCAATCCAAAGTTTTCAGGAACATGATGTCGCTATTCCAATAACAGTTCTTGAGGAGTTAGACAACTTCAAAAAGGGCAATGACATGAAGAATTTTTCTGCCCGCGAATTTATTCGCATGGTGGATGGACTCTCTGAACACCACACGTTGCAGGAGTGGGTAAACCTGAATGGTTCCGACAAAAAAGGAAAGTTTAAAGTAGTGATGAACGGGTACAGCACCGTAGATGCCGACAAAATTTTTGGCGAGAAAAAAGCTGATCACAAAATTCTGAATTCAGCTTTGTCACTGATGAATGAATTTCCTGATCGCAAAGTAATTCTGGTTTCAAAAGACATCAATCTTCGCCTAAAAGCAAAATCATTAAATCTTCCCGCGGAAGATTTTGAAACAGGAAAAATAAAAAATGTTGATACGCTTTACACCGGCAGAACAATTGTTGAAAAAAGCACCACCGAAGCAATCAATAAAGTTTACGAAACCGGAAGTTGTGAAGCAGAAGAAGCGGGAATAAAAGAGCCGCTCAACAATCACTACTACATTTTGCGCAACGGAAAAACGTCAGCAATGACTTGCTATAATCCGGAATCAAAAATGCTGGATCGCGTTGAAAAAAACAGTGCGTTTGGAGTTAAAGCATTGAATGCAGAACAGGTTTTTGCATTGAATGCAATTATGAATCCGCGCATTAGTTTAGTAACTATACAAGGTGTTGCAGGAACCGGAAAAACATTACTGGCACTGGCAGGTGCGCTGGAGCAAAAAAGGGAATTCCGCCAGATTTATTTAGCGCGACCAATTGTTCCGCTTAGTAATAAAGACATTGGTTTTCTGCCGGGCGACATCAAATCTAAAATCAATCCATACATGGAACCGCTGTGGGATAATCTGAAATTTATTCAGAACCAGTTTCCTGAAGGTGGGAAAGAATTCAAAAAAATTCAGGATTTGGTGGATAACGAAAAATTAGTCATCACACCACTTGCATACATTCGCGGGCGCAGCCTTTCCAATATTTTCTTTATTGTGGATGAAGCACAAAATCTTACTCCGCACGAAGTAAAAACCATTATTACCCGCGCTGGTGAAAACACCAAAATTATTTTTACCGGTGATATTTTTCAGATTGATACGCCTTACTTAGATACGCAGAGTAACGGGCTTTCTTACCTGATAGATAAAATCCGCAATCACCCGATTTGCGCGCACATTACGTTAGAGAAAGGTGAGAGAAGTGAGTTGGCGAATTTGGCGAATGAGTTGTTGTAAAACTCTGCTCCCTTCTCCTTTGGAGAAGGGTCGGGGATGAGGCTTTATCTCACCAGCGTAACAATTCCCTTATAATCCTGTTTGCGATTATTTTTGTCTCGCACATAAATGCGCCAAACATATACATCGGCTATGGTAATTTTTCCTTTATGATTTACAGTTCCGTCCCAACCTTCTAAAGGGTCAAAAGTGCTGAAAATCTGGGTTCCGGAACGGCTGTAAACCCGCAGTTCATAATCTCTCCAGCCCATTCCTTTTGGCAGAAAAACATCATTTATTCCATCGCCATCGGGAGTAAAAGCATTAGGAACATAAATAGTGAATGACGGAGTAATAACAACGGTGTGACTTACTGTATCGCTGCATCCATACTGATTGAAAATTTCCAGAAGAACAGTAAAAACTCCTGTATCAGGAAAGCTATATGTTGGGCTTTGCACTGTAGAAACATCACCTGTTCCGAAATCCCAGTTCCATTGAGTTGGAGCACCTGTTGAAAGGTCTGTAAAAACAACTTCCGGATAAAGTATTTCGGTGTAATCAGGATTAGCAAAAAACTGAGCCACAGGTTTTGGATCAACCGTAATAAAATCAGTTTGTGTCAGTATAGTTTGGCAGCCTTGATCAGAAGTAACTGTTAATGTAACATCATACAAGCCTACATTTGAAAAGCTTTGTGAGGTAGTTTGCCCATTCACTGTTCCCACTGATTCAATATTCCACAACCACGAAACATTATTGCCCGATGCAATGGTGCTGAGGTCATTCAATTGTACATCCAGCGGTGCACAACCACTTGTCGGTACCGCTTCAAAATCCACAACCGGTAACGGATAAACTGTAATATTTTGTGTAGTTGAATTCACGCAGCCTTTATCAGAAACAATATCAAGCTGAACAGAATAAGTTCCCGGAAGTGAATACGTGTTGCTTGGGCTTGTTACTGCTGAAGTATTACCATCACCAAAATCCCAGTTATAGGTGGCTATAGTTCCCGAACTAACAGTACTTTGATTTGTAAAAACTGTTGGTATACCATTGCAAACCGAAGCTGCAGAAAAAGCAGCCACAGGAATTGGATTAATAGTTACTGTTACATCATCCGAGCTGGTGCAGTTATTAGCATCCGTCATGGTAACAGTATATTGTGTAGTGCTTGCAGGTGTCGCAACAGGTGTCGCAATATTAGCGTTGTCTAATCCCAATGCAGGACTCCATGAAAACGATACTCCGTTTCCTGTAGCACTCAGGGAAACAGAACCTCCTAGGCAGGCTTCTCCATCAATTCCCGCATTAACCGGAGCAGATGGAGTAACAATCACATCCACATCATCTGTTGAAGAACATGAATTTGCATCGGTTGCAGTTACCGTATAAGTAGTAGTAGCAGCAGGACTTGCATCCGGATTAACTATTAATGGATCACTTAATCCTGTAACCGGACTCCATGAATAACTTACACCACCTGAAGCTCCAAGTGTAGTTGTTGAATTCTGGCAAATTGTTACATCAGCACCGGCATTAGCAATCGGTAGCGGGTTAATTGTTACATCCATATCATCGGTAGCAACGCATCCGTTAACATCAGTAACAGTTACAGTATAAGTTCTGGCAGCAGTTGGAGTGCAAACCGGAGCAGCTACATTCGCATTGCTAAGTTCAGTAACAGGAGTCCATAAATATTGTGTTCCGCCCGATGCAGTAATCGTTACTGAAGACCCTGTGCAAACAGGCATATCTGGCCCCGCAGAAGCAGGAGGCAACGGATTAACCGTTACAATCATATCATCAGTATCTGTACAACCGTTTGCATCTGTTACGGTAAGTGTATACGTTGTTGTTGCAGCAGAAGTAGCAACAGGGTTAAATATAGCAGGGTCGCTTAATCCTGCTACCGGTGACCATGAATATGAAACACCACCTGTACCATTTAGCGTAGTTGATAATCCAACGCAAACAGCAGCATCAGCTCCTGCATTTGCCGTGGGGGCATTGTTAACAGTAACTACTACAGCATCTGTACCAGAACAACCATTTCCATCAGTGCCTGTAACTGTGTAGGTTGTTGTTGTTGCCGGAGCAGCAACAGGATTAAAAATATTCGGATCGCTAAGTCCTGTTGCTGGCGTCCATGTATAATTAGTTGCACCGGTTGCGTTTAATGTTGTTCCTTGTCCTGCACAAGATGATGCATCTGCACCAGCATTTACATTTAGAACCATTGAAACTGACACTGTAACAAAATCTACCTGAGTACAGCCGCCTGCGGCAGTAACAGTAACAAAGTAAGCAGTTGTGCTTGCAGGGGAGGCAATTGGATTTGCAATGTTAGGGTTGCTTAAACCTGTTGTTGGAGCCCATGAATAAGTTGCACCTCCAGAAGCGTTAAGTTGAGTTGATGAACCCGGACAAATAGTAACATCAGGCCCTGCATCAGGTGTAGGTGCAGGATTTACCGTTACTATCATGTCTGAAGTTCCTTGACAGGTGTAACGATCTGTTGTAGTCACAGTAAATGTTGTGGTTACATCAGGGTATGCATCTACACTCTGGGTATTTGGGCTGGGTATAAATAAAGTTGGTGCCCAAGAATAAGTATATGGGCCAGAACCCAATAAAGAATTAGAAGTGTTTAGTGTTAAAGGATCTCCCTCACAGATTGTAATATCGGGATCAGCAGTAGTTTGGGGGCAAAGGTTAACCTCAATTAATGAAATGCTTGTACGGTCGCAAGGTAAATCATTCCATTGCCCATCTGAATAAATCTGAACACATTGTTCGCCCCAGTCACAACGATATGAATCACTACAAGAACCACAGTCAAACCATGGAAAGCACCCTGACTGATACCCATTATTATTTGGCTCACCCCCTGCCCAATTTTGATAAACCCCTCCTCCTGAAGGTACAGGAAAATTACCTGTTGTTCCATCTAATGCATAAAAAGTACCCGCACCTGTTCCTGTTCGGTGATAACCAATCCAAACAGAGCCACCCGGAAAACCGATTGCATTCAGTGCTGCAACAACATTGGTGTTTTCGGCAGCATCATTAAATACTACAGTGTGTGCACCCAATGTCTGCGCCTGCGCTTCGCTGGTTGCAGCATCTTGTGAAAGATTATTAATGAAATACATGCTGCAGGGTTGCCCCGCAACACCGGTTAATTCTGTATAGTAGCCGGGAGCTGCAAATGCTGCTCTGATTGCTGCAATATCACAACCAGTTTGTGCATTTACTGAATAAAATGACTGAAAGCCAAGGCAGATACTAAAAGCGAGAACTAATTTTGCTTTCAAAATGTACTCCCTTAATAAATTGTAATTAGAAACATTGTGCACAAATATAAGTCAGAAACCGCATAAAACCAATTTGTTTTGAATTTGAATTAACTCCCTGATTTTGCTTTTTGTATTTTCGCACGGTAAAAAAAATTTATAATGAGTGTTAAAACAGCTGATTTGTGTGATGAACACATAGAAAAGCTTCAAATTGCTGACGACATTTTTAATGATTTTGGCGGAAGAAAAACCTTTAACGGGGAGATTGTTACAGTCAAAGTTTTTGAAGATAATAGTCTTGTCAGAACTGCCCTTGAACAAAACGGACAAGAAAAAGTTTTAGTAGTTGATGGCGGAGGTTCACAACGTTGCGCATTGGTGGGTGGATTAATTGGAGTGCTTGCCAAAAAAAATAACTGGGCGGGAATACTTGTCTTTGGCTGCATCCGTGACAGTGAAGAAATTTCGGGAATTGATATTGGGGTAAAAGCAATCGGAACTTGTCCGATGAAAAGTGTAAAACGTGGTGAAGGACAAACAAACATTACGGTTCGTTTTGCAGGCGTGAATTTTATTCCGGGACATTTTTTATATGCAGATGAAGATGGCATTGTTATTTCTGAAAAAGCATTGCATTAGAATATATATTTGAAAAAAACAGAATGAGTAAAGAACTTACAGAACTTGAGATACAGCGCAGAGATTCGTTGGAAAAAATAAAAGCATTAGGCATTAACCCGTATCCGCAGGAAATGTATGAAGTGAATGTTTCGGCTGCCGATATTCATCAGCATTACACAGCCGATTCAACTAACTATACTAACGTAAGTATTGCCGGAAGATTGATGGGCAAGCGCATTATGGGCAAAGCAAGTTTTGCTGAGTTGCAGGATAGCAGCGGAAAAATTCAGCTATACATGAACCGTGATGAAATTTGTCCGGGTGAAGACAAGGCTTTATATAACGATGTTTTTAAAAAATATCTTGACCTCGGAGATTTTATCGGTGTTACCGGATATGTTTTCATCACACAGGTTGGTGAAATTTCTATTCACGTAAAAACGCTGAAACTTCTCAGCAAGTCATTGAAACCACTGCCTGTTGTAAAAACAGATGCAGATGGAAATGTGCACGATGCTTTTGGAAATCCTGAGTTGCGTTATCGTCAGCGATACGTTGATCTGGTGGTGAATAAAGGAGTGCGTGATACATTTATCAAACGCACTCAACTCATCAATTCCATGCGCGAAATATTTAATAAGAATGGATATCTGGAAGTTGAAACTCCTATTCTGCAACCCATTCCCGGTGGCGCTGCTGCACGACCTTTTACAACACATCACAATGCTCTCGACATTCCTCTTTACCTGAGAATTGCGAATGAACTGTATCTCAAAAGGCTGATTGTAGGCGGCTTTGACGGTGTGTATGAATTCGCAAAAGATTTTAGAAATGAAGGAATGGACCGCACACACAATCCTGAATTTACCGTCTTGGAAATTTATGTGGCCTACAAAGATTATTTCTGGATGATGGATTTTACAGAAACACTTTTGGAAAAAATTGCAATGGATTTGCATGGACAAACTGAGGTAAAAGTTGGTGAAAAAGTAATTGATTTCAAGCCGCCTTTTAAACGCATTAGTATGTATGATGCTATAAAAGAATACACCGGCATTGATATTTCTGTAATGGATGAAAGTCAATTACGTGATGCTTGCAAACAATTACATATCGAGACGGATCCGAGCATGGGCAAGGGCAAAATGATTGATGAAATTTTCGGAGCGAAGTGCGAAAAGAATTTTATTCAGCCAACTTTCATTATTGATTATCCGATTGAGATGTCACCGCTTTGCAAAAAGCACAGAAGCAAATCAGGATTAGTTGAGCGCTTTGAATTAATGGTGAACGGAAAAGAAATTGCAAATGCTTACACCGAGCTCAACGACCCGATTGACCAACGTGAGCGCTTTGAAGAACAAATGAAACTTTCAGAAAAAGGTGATGACGAAGCAATGCTTATTGATCAGGATTTTCTTCGCGCCTTGGAATACGGAATGCCGCCAACTTCAGGAATGGGAATTGGAATTGACCGCCTCACCATGCTGATGACTAATCAGGAAAGCATTCAGGAAGTTTTGTTTTTTCCGCAGATGCGGCCGGAACAATAGTCACTTCGTCTTGTACATCCTCCACCACGGAACCGAAGGATTATCGTGATGCTCATAATGATAGCCGAAAAAGAAACAGCTTACAAACGCCCACAGGTGATTTTTGTTTTGCGTTCCGCTTTTGTGGATATTGTTATGGATGTCGCTATGCGGCTGATACGTTCCGAAATAAAATAACTGAACGGTGCTGAGGCACATGGGCAACACATAAAACAGCAAGAGATTGGCGACATCTATTTTCAGTACAAACATCATCAGGTTAAAGAATATGGCTGTAAATAAAAATTGTTTCCAGCCGATGTAATGCCGGATGAATGAATAAAACCAGGGCAGAAATTTCCGGCTGTGATGAAAATCAGGATCATCATCTCCAAGCGTGTTGATATGATGAGCATGATGATTATTGTACATTCGCTCGTAAGAATTGAACGCGAATAATGACGAGCACAAAACACCAATGAACTGATTGATTTTTTTATTGGCAGGGTAAACTACTCCGTGAATAGAATCATGCGCGGTAATAAAAACTCCGGTAAATAATTCGGTGAGCAAAAGAATAAGAGGCAGTGCCCAGAAACCCAATAAATCAAGTGGCTGAAAAAGTGCAAAACCAAAAACCGCAAACCACAAAAGAAGAATAATTGCAGCAATCAGAATTCCTTTGTTTCCGATTTCTTTGCTAAACATTATTTTGGTTTTTTCTCTAACTCAAACAAGATAGAAATGTAGGCCATCCTTCCAATTCTTGGTCCGCCATAAACCTGAAACTGTTTGTTATTGGTAAGGTTTGAAGCTCCTACTTTAAATGTGCAATGAATTTTTGGAATGAATTTATTTACCTGTGCATCTACCATATAGTAAGAAGGTACAAAGCCCGTAAACTGTGGACTTCCGGTGTAATCAAATCCTTTTACCCATTTGTAATTGGTATTAAAACCCCAGTGACTGGTTTTCCAGCCGAAGAGATTAAGGTCAAAATCACGACCGCTTACTCCAACATTGTATTTATGTTCAGGTGTATTAAATGCAGGAATAATCGGGTCTTTTGAAGCGGATGATTCGTTCAATACGTTCCATGAATAATTTGCATTGAATGAAAAATTCTTCGCGAAAAATAAATTTCCACCAATTGAAAATCCCTGTGTAGTTACAGCACCTGTAGCATTGGATGCAATACGGTAGGCCTGCAAATAATTAATCTGGTTAGTGAACATGGTGTCAAATCGCGCAACGGCTGCCAGTTTGTAACCGATAAAATCTGTGTAATAACTGAAATAATAATTCAGGTCAAAAAACAATCGGTTAAATAAAGAGGTGCGGTAACCTATCTCAGCAGTCTTAACTTTTTCAGGGCGTATAGGGTCAATATGAAAATATTCAAGCAACCCTTTATCCAGACTTGTTGAGTTAAAATAATTCTGAAGCGAAGGAAGTGTAATGAGTGAATCATATCCTGTTACGTTTCCGATAAGGATTGCGCGGCCTACATTATAATACAGGTATTGGTCGGCCAGCGTGGGATTTCGGATAGCAGCTGAGAAAGAAACACGCAACGTATGATTTTTATGCGGGTTCCAGATTATTGATGCAGCGGGAGAAAACAGGTAATTAAAATTCCTGTTTTTATCCATGCGTACTGTAATATTAAATTTCCATTTGTCTTCTTTCAGTTTCTTTTCAAGGCCAAGATAAATACCATATTCGTAATTGTAAATTTTTATGCGGCTGCTGTCTTTATTCAAGGTATCGCTGAAAATAGTTCCCTGTGAATTCGGGGTATACAATCTTCCGTTTGCACCAACAGTAATATCCATAAAAGAAGGTTTGAATTTGTATTCGCCATGAACGTGGTATAAAGCCGATTTATCATAAAAACGTGTGCCGCCCTCACCAAAAGAATTGCGTGAAATAATTGAATTTTTCAAACTATCAAACGATGCTGTTCCGGGCTGATAATAAGCTCCTCCACCTGTAACTGTATTGACAGAGTTTGCATAATCACGCGCCTGCTGATGCCAGTTGTTAAGAGAATCGATGTACATATTCATCACAGCATTTGCGCCCGTAGTATCATACGGAAAAGTAGTGGGCGGAAAACCGGGAAGTGCGCGCACATCGTTCTTTACATAAATGCTCCAGAAGTTGCGGTAATCACGACTCCACTCGTTATTATCTTTTGCGGCATTCTGCATCAGGTAGGCAGTAAATACAGCATCATAACTTTTTCCTGCATCTTCATTAGTAGCATAAAAGCGAAGAAAATATTTATCACGTTTATTAATCTCCAGTCGGTTTTGAAAAAACAAAATGTCTTTCAGGCTGTAGCGGTTATCGCCCTGGTAAACGGTGGTTCCCGTTCCGAAATTAGAGGCAACAATTAATTCCACATCGTCTTTAATTTTATAGTGCATGGCCAATGAAGCTTTCAGATTTTTGGCATCATAGCTTACCAAATCTTTTTCCCAGTAACCATCACGGTGCCATAATCCCAGGCCGGGGAAGTCGCGCTGCTGCCCTATACTTGTTGCATTGTTTATTCCGCTGGTCAGGTTTTCATCACCATAACGGTTCACTGCATCATAACCTCCGGAATTTTCTTTTCCCACACGACTTGAGGTAGAAGGGTCGCTGTTGGTGGCTTCCCAGTCGTGAGCCTGCATGTAAAACAGGTTTATCTTGTATGCGAATTTATCAACACCTGCTTTGTTTTTAAAAACCTCTGCAAAACGCACCGCTGTTTCCAGTAAGCCGCGTTCACCGGCTTTAAACTGTATTGCAAGTCCGGGTTTTATAAACGGATTTTTAGTAGTCATACTCAGCACTCCGTTAAAAGCATTGGGTCCGTAAAAAGCAGAGCTCGCACCTTGTATAATATCTACTTTCAATACATCTAAATCAGAAGCGCCCAAAAAATTCCCGAGCGAAAAATTCAAACCCGGACTTTGGTTATCAACGCCATCAATAATTTGAAGTGAACGCACGGGCGAGGTACTATTAAAGCCCCGTGTGTTAATGATTTTAAACCCAATACTTGCGCTGGTAAGGTCAACCCCTTTCAGGGCTCCCAGCCCTTCGTAAAAATTAGCGGCAGGAGTTTCTTTAATGGCAATTACATCCATACTCTCCACCGTTAGCGCGCTTTCTTTTTGTTTTTCAGAAATGCGTTGTTCTATTTTGGTAGCTTCTTTCAGGGCAATTTTACTGCTGCCTAAATTTATGTTGAGCGGTGTGGATGCAGATTGCAAAACTTTTTCCTGGCTATCGTATCCGATATAAGAAATTATAAGGGTGTAAGGCGCTTTCTGGTCTTTGGGATTGAACGAAAATTTGCCGTCAAAATCGGTAACAGCTCCTATGCTTGTGCCTTTAATAACAACGCTTGCACCTATAAGTGACTCACCCGATTTCTGGTCTTTGATAACGCCAGTAATATTCTGGGCAAAAAGTTGAACGGATGCACTAATTAATAAGGCTAATAAACTCAGTCGCTTCATTTTGGTTTTTCTTTGTGGATTGCCTTTCTGGTTGGCTGGCAGGCAAAGAAAAGAAAAAATTTGGAAAGAGGGATTTTTTCTACTTCAGCGTTTCTCTGAAAGGCAACTCTTTTTTCTGAAAAATTTTAAACACAAACCTTTCTGAAAATTCAGAAGAGAACGAAATGTATTTTATTCCAAAACATCTTTGCATCTTTGTTGTTCAAAAGATTATTGAGCAATGACCATAGAACAAATCTACACCGGCTGCCTTGCGCAAGGCGCCTATTATATTACCGATAATGACGAAGCCGCAATCATTGACCCGCTGCGCGAAATACAACCTTACCTTGACCGCCTTCAACGTGATGGCGTAAAACTGAAATACATTTTTGAAACACATTTTCATGCCGACTTTGTTAGCGGACATGTTGACCTCAGTCGCAAAACATCCGCTCCCATTGTTTATGGACCCAATGCCGCCTGCGAGTTTGATTGCATAAGCGCAACTGACGGACAACTATTTGAACTTGGAAAACTCAAAATAAAAGTGCTGCACACTCCCGGTCATACCATGGAAAGCACTACCTATTTATTGATTGACGAAAATGGAAAAGAGCACGCCATTTTTTCGGGTGATACACTTTTTATCGGTGATGTTGGTCGTCCTGATCTGGCGCAGAAAGCCACCAATATGACTCAGGAACAACTTGCAGGAATATTGTATCATTCACTGCGCGATAAAATAATGACTCTTCCCGATGAGGTGATTGTGTACCCTGCACACGGTGCGGGAAGCGCTTGCGGAAAAAACATGAGCAAAGAAACTGTTTCAACAATCGGCAATCAGAAACAATTTAATTATGCGCTGCGTGCTAACATGACTGAAGCAGAGTTTATAAAAGAAGTTACTGATGGTTTGCTTCCTCCTCCTGCCTATTTTGGAATGAATGTAGCCATGAATAAAAAAGGATACGAAAGTTTTGAAAGCGTACTTAATCACGGCATGAAAGCCCTGTCAGCCGCAGAATTTGAAGCAGAAGCCGAAACAGCAGGCGCACTTATTCTGGACACACGCAGCAATAATGAATTCTGGAAAGGCTTTATTCCGCAATCAATAAGCATTGGGTTGAACGGTGAATTTGCTCCCTGGGTGGGCGCATTGTTAGCCAATGTAAATCAGCCTTTGCTTCTTGTAACAGATTTGGGAAAAGAAGAAGAAAGTGTTACCCGTTTAAGCCGCGTTGGTTTTGATAATTTACTCGGACATTTGAAGGGCGGAATAAAAACATGGATTGATTCAGGAAAAGAAACAGATACTGTTAACCGCATTACTCCTGATGAATTTGCTGCAAAATTTAAGAATGGTGAAAGTAAAATAGTGGACATCCGCAGAGAAACAGAATATGCCTCAGCGCATATAAGCGATGCAGAAAACAAACCCCTGGCAACTATTAATGACTGGGTAAAGGACATAAATCCCGGTGAACATTTTTTCATGCACTGCGCAGGAGGTTACCGCAGCATGATAGCAGCAAGTATTCTGCAGGCACGGGGCTACCGCAACTTTACCGAAATTGGCGGTGGCTTTAATGCCATTGCAAAAACCAATATCCCTAAGTCTGATTTTGTTTCGCAAAACAACTAATTTAGCCGCGCTTTCAAAAAATAAATGACAGACGAAGAAATAGCGCACAAGCGAAAAGTCCGCAATTCAAATATCTCGGCAGTAGTAAGTATTTCATTGGTTTTATTCCTTATCGGAATACTCGGACTGATTATGCTCTATGCACAAACGCTTTCTATTTATGTGAAAGAAAATATTGGGCTATCGGTGATTATGAAAGACAATACCAAAGAAGTGGATATTCTGAAAATGCAGAAATTTATGGATGCAAGTCCCAATGTAAAGTCAACCGAATTTATCAGCAAAGATGAG
Organism: Chitinophaga pinensis; assembly: GCA_945889235.1. Lineage (GTDB taxonomy): Bacteria > Bacteroidota > Bacteroidia > SXHM01 > SXHM01 > SXHM01. The sequence continues at coordinate 31,376 of CAMDBK010000002.1, read as the reverse complement.
GCGGCCAAACGCCTGAAAGAAGATTTGGGTGAAGACTTTGTTGACTTTTTAGGATACAACCCGTTGTTGCCTTCCATTGATGTGCGCCTGAAAGCTGCGTATGCAACACCCGACAGTCTTGCAAAACTGGAAACAGAATTAATGAAAGATCCTAAAGTTCATGAAGTGTATTATCAAAAATCATTAGTTGAAGTCATCAACCGCAACGTGCGTAAAATGGGATTGATTATTTTAATTTTTTGTGCGTTGTTAAGCATTGTTGCCATCGCGCTTATTAATAATACCATCCGTCTTTCGGTCTACTCAAAACGCTTTATTATAAAGAGTATGCAATTGGTTGGCGCTACACAGGAATTCATCCGCAAGCCTTTTGTAATCAGCGGAATCATAAGAGGTTTAATTGGCGCAGGAATAGCAAACATCATGTTGTTATTTGTAATTCTTTTTGTACGGAAAGAAGCACCTGAACTTTTTGCCTTACAGGAATTTATTATTACTGCAATATTATTTACAGGAGTAATTGCAGCCGGTGCACTTATTTCATGGCTTTCCACTACATTCGCAGTCCGTAAATATTTAAAACTGAAAGGAGACGATTTATATTATTAATACACTAAAACATGAGCACACAAAAAACGGAAACTAAAAAAACAGACCTTGCCTTCGGGAAAGAAAATTATATTCTCATGCTTGCAGGTCTTGCATTTATAGTTGTAGGATTTATACTTATGACAGGCGGTGGTTCTAACGACCCCAATGTTTTCAGCGAAGAAATTTTTTCTTTCCGCAGAATTACACTTGCACCTATTATTGTTATCACCGGTTTTGTGATTGAGATTTTCGCAATCATGAAAAAACCTAAGGATTAGTTTATAATGGTAACTTGGTAATTACGGTAATTGGTCAAACCTGAATTACCTGATTACCTTAATCACCCAATTACCCAAAAACCTTGTCTTTCCTCCAAGCCCTCATTCTCGCCATTGTAGAAGGAATAACCGAATTTATTCCGGTTTCCTCAACAGGACACATGATTATTGCTTCGGCATTCATGGGCATCAACGAAAGTCCGTTCGTTAAAATCTTTGAAGTCAATATTCAGTTTGGAGCAATTCTTTCAGTTGTGGTTTTGTACTGGAAACGCTTCTTTCAGTCGCTTGATTTTTATTACAAACTTTTGGTTGCCTTTATTCCTGCTGCTGTAATTGGCTTTCTACTCGGTGATTTTATTGACAGCTTACTGGAAAATGTTTGGGTGGTTGCTTCCTCCTTATTAATAGGCGGTGTTATTCTTTTGTTTGTTGACAAATGGTTTAGCCTCTCCCCAACCCTCTCCAAAGGAGAGGGAGAAAATCCCGAAGAAAAAGTGGATTACAAAAAAGCGCTTTACATCGGTTTGTTTCAGTGCATTGCCATGATACCCGGAGTTTCCCGTTCAGCAGCAACCATTATTGGTGGAATGGCACAAAAGCTAAATCGCAAAACAGCTGCTGAGTTTTCTTTCTTTCTTGCTGTACCCACCATGTTTGCCGCATCAGCTTATAAAATGCTGAAAGGCTACAAAGAAATAACAGCTGATAATCTCGACATTCTTCTTTTCGGAAACCTTGTCGCCTTTATAGTTGCCATGCTTGCCATCAAATTTTTCATTTCGTTTCTTACCAAATACGGGTTCAAATTTTTTGGCTGGTACAGGATTGCTCTTGGTTTATTTTTGCTTGCTCTCCTTGCCACAGGACACGAATTAAAAATCATGTAATGCCTGTCAATTACAGAGAAGGCGCAGTTATTATTATCAACAAACCTTTGGGCTGGACATCCTTTGATGTAGTTCATAAAGTTCGCAACCTCATCGGCAAAAATCCCAAAATAAAAGTTGGTCATGCCGGAACATTAGACCCGCTTGCCACCGGAGTTCTGATTGTTTGCACCGGAAAAGAAACCAAGAACGCAGACAAATATCAGGCAGACGAAAAAGAATATACCGGAACATTTTCTATTGGAGCGACTACACCTTGTTATGATTTGGAAAAACTTATTGATAAATGGTTTCCGACTGAACATATCACCGATGAAAAAATTTATGCTGCCACTAACCTGTTTTTGGGTGAAATAGAACAAATGCCTCCTATCTTTTCAGCAAAAAAAATTGACGGTGAACGTGCTTATGAATTAGCACGTAAAGGCAAAGAAGCAAAACTGGAAGCGCGTAAAATTACCATCAAAGAATTTGAGATTGTTTCAATCCGCAGAGAAGAAAAACTAATAAAAACAGATTTTCGTGTGGTGTGCAGCAAAGGCACTTATATCCGATCGCTCGCGTTTGATTTTGGCTATGCTTTAAACTCGGGTGCCTACCTCGAAAATTTATGCCGTACCCGCTCAGGAAATTTCAGGCTTGAAAATGCCATTTCTATGGATGATTTCAGGCAAAATCTAACTGTAACTACTGCCTAATAAGCAGATTATAAAATATTTCCGCCATCGGCTTTTTCTTGTATTATCTTCGCACCCCTTTTCAAAAATTACTCACCTATAAATTAAGCCGTAACTTAATATGAAGCTTTCACAATTTAAATACAAATTTAACAACGACCTTATTGCCATGCACCCTGCCAAAAACAGGGATGAATCACGCCTGATGGTTCTTAACCGCGCAAAGAAAACTATTGAGCACAAACAGTTCAAAGACATCAAGGAATATTTCAAAGATGGTGACTCAATAATTTTAAACAACACTAAAGTTTTTCCTGCCCGCCTTTATGGTAACAAAGAAAAAACCGGTGCCAATATTGAAGTGTTTCTTTTGCGCGAACTCAACCGCGAAAGCCGCCTGTGGGACGTTTTAGTTGACCCTGCACGTAAAATCCGTATCGGAAATAAACTCTATTTCGGTGATGATGATTCATTGGTTGCTGAGGTAATTGACAACACTACTTCACGCGGAAGAACACTGCGTTTTCTTTTTGACGGAGAATATCCTGAATTCAAAAAAACAATAGAAGCTTTAGGACAAACACCACTTCCTAAATACATCAAACGCAAACCCGAAGAAGATGATAAAGACCGCTACCAGACTGTGTTTGCAAAGCACGAAGGTGCTGTTGCTGCTCCTACTGCCGGTTTGCACTTCAGCCGTGAACTGTTGAAACGTCTTGAACTGAAAGGTGTGAACTTTGCTGAAATAACATTGCACGTTGGGTTGGGTACTTTCCGTCCTGTGGAAGTAGAAGATTTAACCAAACATAAAATGGATTCCGAGCAAATAATCATCTCTCAGGAAGCCTGCGATATCATCAATAAATCAAAAGACAACAAGAAAAAAGTTTGCGCAGTTGGAACTACCGTTATGCGCGCCATTGAATCATCGGTTGCTACTACCGGTCACGTTAAACCTTATGACGGATGGACCAGCAAATTCATTTTTCCTCCATATGATTTCAGTGTTGCAAACTGCATGGTTACTAACTTTCATACGCCACAATCAACCCTGTTGATGATGGTTTCAGCATTTGCAGGATTTGATTTTCTGATGGAAGCCTACAAACAAGCTGTAAAAGAAAAGTATCGTTTCTTCACGTATGGTGATGCGATGCTCATTCTGTAATTTTTATACTAATCAACTATTTGCAAAAAACCTTTACTAATACCGGTAAAGGTTTTTTGCATTATTTAACAACCTTCAATTCCTCTCAAATTCTATCTTTGGCTTTTCAATTTATTCCCTGATGAAGAAAATCATACTTGCATTCCTTTTCAATTTTCCATTATTCATTTTCCATTCGTTTTCACAGGAAACTTTTCCTGTTAACGGAACACGCGAGAATAATAAATTGTATTATGCGTTTACCAACGCCACCATTTTCACTGATTACCAAACCAGAATTGACAGCGCAACTTTACTTATAAAAGAAGGAAAAATTGAAGCCGCAGGTAAAGGCATAAACATTCCGGAAGGTGCTGTAATTACTAATCTGAAAGGCAAGTTTATTTATCCTTCGCTGGTAGATGTTTACACTTCGTATGGTTTGCCCGAACCAAAAAAAGAAAGTGCAGGACAAGGACCGCAGATAGAAAGTAAAACCAAAGGCGCTTATGCCTGGAATCAGGCGCTGAAGCCTGAATTCAATGCTTCATCGGTGTTTGCTGCTGATGCAAAAAAAGCAGAGGAACTTAGAAAAAATGGTTTTGGTTCGGTGCTTACTTTACAGCAAGATGGTATTGCTCGCGGCACTTCCGCATTTGTTTTGCTGGCAGATGAAAAAGAAAATAAACTATTACTGAAGGAAAAAACAACAGCTTGTTATTCATTCAAAAAAGGAAATTCAACTCAGGATTATCCTTCTTCGCAGATGGGTTCCATTGCACTTTTACGCCAAACATATTTTGATGCACAATGGTATGCGCTAACTAATAAAGTAGAAAAAAATCTTTCTCTGCAATCATGGAATGATATACAATCACTTCCTCAGATTTTTGATGCCGATGATTTCCTTTCTGCGCTTCGTGCCGATAAACTGGGTGATGAGTTTTCCAAGCAATACATTATCAAAGGAAGCGGAACCGAATACCGCAGAATGGATGAAATAAAAGCTACCAACGCTTCGTTCATTTTACCAATAAATTTTCCTGACCCGTATGATGTGGAAGACCCGTTTGATGCACTTCTTGTCAACCTTAATGATTTAAAACATTGGGAAATGGCACCAACAAATCCCTCAGCTTTTGAAAAAAATAATATTCAGTTTGCTATTACTGCTGATGGATTAAAAGACCAGACTAAATTCTGGAAAAACCTCCGCAAATCCATTGAACTAGGGCTTTCCGAGACTGCAGCGCTCAAAGCAATTACGTATTCTCCTGCTCAAATAACAGGAATGGAAAATGTTGTAGGCAGTCTGAAACCCGGCCTAAAAGCCAACTTTCTTATTACATCAACTAATCTATTTGATAAGAAAAATATAATTCTTGAAAACTGGGTTGACGGAATTTCCTACAAAGTAAACACGCTGGATGTGCAGGATATCCGCGGTATTTATAACCTCAGCATTGCCGGAACCATCAACTATAAACTAAATATTGAGGGAGAAGAAAGAAAGCCAACAGCAAAAATATTTTTTACTGATACCGTTTCAATTCCTGCTGATATTGTTGTTGAAAGAAAATTTATTACACTTTCTTTTCCTGTTGAAAAAGGAAAAACCGACCTCATTCGTATGACTGGTGTTGCCGAAGGAAAAGAATTGAGCGGCAGATGCCAGCTTCCTGCAGGAACATGGACCGACTGGAAAGCAACTTACAAAGATGCCTTTGTTGAGAAACCAAAGAAAGACAGCACCGATAATAAGCCCAAAGAAATCGGGAAACTGGTTTATCCTTTTACAGCTTTCGGATGGAGCGAACAACCAAAACAAGAAACGGTTCTGATAAAAAATGCCACAGTCTGGACCAACGAGATCTTGGGAAAAATGGAAGGCACCGATGTGCTGATTGAAAACGGAAAAATAAAAATTGTAGGTAAAAATATTGCAGGTGTTGTAAATGCAAAAGTGATTGACGGAACAGGCAAACATCTTACAACAGGAATCATTGACGAACATTCGCACATCGCCATCAGCAAAGGCGTGAACGAAGGTACACAGGCTTCATCTGCTGAGGTGCGAATTGGCGATGTAGTAAATTCTGAAGACATAAATATTTACCGTCAGCTTTCAGGCGGTGTGGTGGCTTCGCAATTGCTGCACGGTTCTGCAAATCCTATTGGCGGTCAAAGCGCTTTAATAAAACTGCGTTGGGGACTCGTACCTGAGAAAATGAAAATAGAAAATGCAGATGGTTTTATAAAATTTGCGCTGGGCGAAAATGTGAAACAAAGCAACTGGGGCGATAACAGCACCGTACGTTTCCCGCAAACAAGAATGGGCGTTGAACAAGTATATTACGATGCATTTATCCGCGCAAAAGAATATGAGAAAAAATTAAGCGCAGGTACTGAGCGCAGGGATTTAGACCTTGATGCAATTGTTGAAATTTTGAACAAAAAACGTTTCATTACCTGTCACTCGTATGTGCAAAGCGAAATAAATATGCTCATGCACGTTGCAGATTCAATGGGCTTTAAAGTAAACACCTTTACACACATTCTGGAAGGCTATAAAGTGGCTGACAAAATGAAAGCACACGGTGTAGGCGCTTCTACATTTGCTGACTGGTGGGCTTATAAATATGAGGTGATGGAAGCCATTCCTTACAACGCTTCTATTTTAACTGAACAAGGTGTTACAACCGCCATCAATTCCGATGATGCCGAAATGGGAAGAAGACTGAATCAGGAAGCAGCAAAATCAGTAAAGTATGGTGGCATGTCAGAAGAAGATGCTTTGAAAATGGTAACGCTCAATCCGGCAAAACTCCTGCATTTAGACAGTCACATGGGTAGCATCAAAGAAGGCAAAGATGCTGATGTTGTGCTGTGGTCCGATAATCCGCTTTCGATTTATGCCCGTGCAGAAAAAACGTTTGTAGATGGCGTTTGCTATTACGATTCAGAAAATGATTTGCTGCTGCGCGATGAAGTACGGAAAGAACGTGCACGCCTGATTCAGAAAATGATTGCCGCAAAAAAAGGTGGAGAAAAAACTCAAAAACCTGAAAAGAAAGAAGACAAACTGTATCACTGCGATACCATGGAAGAACAGAATTGATAATTGATAATTGTAAATTGATAATTGAATGACGAACATGAAAAATATTTTTACATTTTTATTTTTAATTTTTGCATTTGCGGCTGTTTCCCAAACCCCAGCCAAATCACAAAAAAAACAAATTGTACTTCTCAACGGAACAGCACATATTGGCAACGGAACCATCATCCAAAAATCAGCCATCGGATTCGACAACGGTGAAATAACTTTTGTAAGTGATGTAAGAGAATATGAAATACAATATACGGATGACATAATTGACATCACCGGTAAACAAGTGTACCCCGGCTTTATTGCGCCTTCCACTACACTCGGACTGGTGGAAATTGAAGCCGTACGCTCTACCCGCGATTTTGATGATGTAGGTTTTATCAATCCCCATGTACGTGCCGAAATTTCTTACAACACCGATTCTAAAATAACGCCTACCATCCGCACCAACGGAATTTTACTGGCACAGGTTTGTCCGCGCGGTGGATTGATTTCAGGCACTTCTTCTGTGTTTGCATTGGATGGCTGGAACTGGGAAGATGCTGTTTGCAAAACCGATGACGGCATTCACATCAATTGGCCCACACGGTTTTCGGGTGGTGGTTGGTGGGCTGAACCCGAACCATTAAAGAAAAACGAAAACTTTGAAAAAACACTGGCATCGCTTCAGAAATTTTTTGCCGATGCAAAAGCCTACAGCCAGAAAGGACAAACCGAAACAGACATCCGCATGGAAGCCATGAAAGATATTTTCAGTGGCGAGAAAAGATTATTCATCAATGTTGATCTTGCCAAAGACATTATTGAAGTGGTTTATTTTGCCAAACAATTTGGTATTCCGCATTTGGTGTTGGTGGGTGCACGCGAAGCATACCTTGTTACCGATATTTTAAAAATCAATAATGTGGCAGTGGTGCTCGACCGTGTTCATGATTTGCCCGTTTCGCCCGACCGAGATATTGACCAGCCTTTCAAAACCCCGAAACAATTGCAGGATGCAGGTGTCTTGTATTGCCTCAGTTACCGCGGTGGAATGGAAACAGCCGGCATGCGCAACCTTCCCTTCACTGCCGGAACTGCCGTTGCCTATGGCTTAACCCAGGAACAAGCCCTTTCTGCAATTACACTCAACACCGCTAAAATTCTGGGCATTGATGACAAGGCCGGAACCCTCGAAGGCGGAAAAGATGCAACACTTTTTGTTTCTTCAGGCGATGCACTCGACATGCGCACCAATAATGTTGAACTGGCTTTTATCAAAGGCAAAAAACTCGACCTTGATAATATGCAGAAGCAACTTTTCGCAAAGTATAAAAACAAATATTCCGGAAAGTAATCGCTTTCCGTTAGTTGAAATCCCTGAAACCAGTATTTTTATTTTTTTGCCACCGCACGAAAAATCGAAGTTGCCCTCTCACAGTTGGCACATTTGCATTTGGCTGCCATCGCTCAACCTTGAAGCTACGCCTTCACTCCTATCAAACACATATCATCTACCTGTTCAAGGTTGCCCATCCATTGTTTGTAGTGGGTAAGGATGCGGGTTTTTTGTTCCTCCATGGGAAGATGACCAACTGTTTTTAGCAGTTCACGCAACTGGGCTTTTTTGAATTTTTTACCTCTTGCTCCACCAAACTGGTCAACAATTCCATCGGAGAACATATAAAAGGTGTCGCCCTTTTGAAGCTGAACGGTATGATTGCTGAAGCTTTTGGGTTCATCAGTAAACTGACCTATTGCCATGTGGTCAGCTTTGAGTTCGGTAAGTTCACCTTTGCTGATAATAAATACCGGGTTGTGTGCACCTGAATAATCGAGCTCCAGTGTTTTGGTGTTAAAAACACAGAGTGCCATATCCATACCATCACGAACGGAAGTGCCTTCAGTGGCTTTGTGCAAAGTTTCGTTTACAGAAAGGTTGAGGTAATTGAGAATAATGGAGGGCTTGAGCAAGCGGTGTTCATTCACCGCCTGATTTAATCCGTTGTGACCAATGATGCTCATAAAAGCCCCGGGAACACCATGTCCGGTGCAGTCCACCACACTCATAAGCACTAAATCACCGCGTTTTTCAATCCAGTAAAAATCACCGCTTACAATTGCTTTGGGCATGTAAATAATAAATGAATCGCTCAGGTATTTTTTAAAAATCTGTTGTGGAGGAAGCACTGCTTCCTGCAAAGTTTTTGCATAATTTATACTGTCGGTGATGTCACGGTTTTTGTCTTCAATAATATCTTTTTGTTTGGAGATTTCTTCCTTTTGAAAAGTGATTTGTTTGTTGGCTCTTCGGATACGCACATAGTTGTAAATAGCTGCTGCCACTATAGAGGCACAGAGCAGATAAAACCATCCGCGCTGCCAGAAAGGGGGTTCAATCACAAATTTAAATGAAACCGGTTTGGCCGTAGGCAACTCCTCTTCTGTTCCTGATTTTACAAGAAACTCGTAATGCCCGGGAGGCAAATTTGAGTACGGTACTTCAGTTTTGTAGGTTATGGGAAGCCAATTATTATCAAAGCCTTTCAGGTAATATTGGTAAGCAATTTCGTGGGGATTGGTTAAACTTATTCCTACAAAATCAAAGGTAAGGTGGTTGCGGTTGTAATCCAAAACAAGGTTGTAGGGTATATTTTTGCTGTCCACACTATCGGCAAACAATTTCCAGTCGGTTGTTGGTTGCGATTCAAGACGTATGTTTTTGATAACTGTTATGGGTTCATTATTTTCCGGTTTATCATATTCAGGCTGATAAACCACCAAACCATTTGCCGTGCCTATCCAGATTTTTCCTTCTTTGTCAATAAGCATTGCGTTGTTACTGCAGCCGCCCGGAAAACCATCTTCAATACCGTAGTAGCGGTTACGGTTCAGCACATCACCTTTCACGGTTATGTGATTAATACCTTTAGCCATTCCCAGCCAGATGCTGTTGAATTTGTCAAACACCAACGAATAAATGGCGCTTGATTTCAACCCTTCCTTTTCAGAAAAATGTGTAGGGTATCTGCGGTTGTAACGGTATAAACCGTCATTGGTACCAAACCACAGTTCCCAGTTTTCGTCTTCATCAATGCAGCGTACCCGGCCTCCGATAAAACCGTTTTGCCTGTTCATGTGCTGCACACTTGTTCCGTTGTAGCGCAACACACCATCTTCATATCCAAACCATATTATTCCTTCGCTGTCTTTATAAATACAATAGGTTTTGTCAGTAAACTTTTCAGCCAGTTTAAAAGGAATAATTTTTTTGTTTTCCACTTTTGCAATGCCACCCCAGGTTGCGAGCCAAACAGTTCCGTTTTCTTCAACCAGAATATCCTGAATATGGAATAACGCTTTGTCTTCAGCCGGCAGTTGGGTAAATTTTTTGCCATCGTAATTTGTAATACCGCGACCGGTGCCAATAAGAATGTTGCCGTTTTTTTCCTGTTCAAAACAAGTAACCCATTCGCTGCCCAGTCCGTTTTTTATTTTATAATTTTTAAAGTTTTTGCCGTTAAATGTTGTGGCTCCGCGCTTGGTGCCAATCCAGTAAAGTCCTGCGCTGTCCTGAAAAACAGCCTCAATTCCGTCATCGGGTAAACTGTCTTTTATACTGTAGCTCAAAAACATTTCATTATTCAGCTTGCTCAGACCGTTGGTTTTGGAAGCAAACCACATATTGCCTTCACGGTCCTGAATAATTTTCCAAATGTTATTATCCACCAGACCGTTTGATTTTTTAAACTTGGTAAACTCACCATTATGAAGTTTAAAAACCCCTTCGCTGCTGCCCACCCACAAATTGCCGATGTCGTCTTTACAAAATTCGTAGAAGGGAATATCAAAATGCTCGCTCGGAATTTTTACTGGTGTGATTTTTTCGCCATTGAGTTCAAACAATCCTTCGTAGGTAGATACCCAGTAGCTTTCGGTTCCGCGCTGAATAATAGAAGATACATAATCTGAACCCAGTCCGTTTTTAGTGTTGTAGTTTTTTATAGTGCCTTTATTATATTGGAATAATCCATTTGTTGTTGTGCAGAACCACAGGTTACCTTTGCTGTCTTCCACTATATTTAAAACCACTGACTGGTCAAGCAGTGTATCACCACTCAGTTTAATAATTGAATCGTTTTCAAAATAGCAAACACCTTTACCTGTGCCCAGCCATATTTTTCCCTTCTTGTCTTCCAGCACTTTTAAAACATTATTGCTGTTAAGACCGTTTTCGGTGGTCAGGTTTTTAAATTTCTTTCCATCATAAATACTCAGTCCGTTGTAAGTGGCTAAATAAAAAAGTCCTGTTTTACTTTGTGTAATGCTGAACACAACGTTACTTGCAAGTCCGTTGGTTTCGGTAATATTTTCAAATGATTTACCATCATAGCGTGTTCCATCATAGAGTGCGATACCACCCTGGTTGGTTCCTATCCACAACCTGCCGCTCTGGTCCTGAAAAACACAAAGTACTTGTGATTGCGGTAAACCATTTTCAACGGTAAAGTTTTTGAAAAAGTAAGTTTGCGCGTAATTTGTTTTACAGCATAAAACAAACAACAAAATAATTACGCTGCGAAAAGAAAATAAGTTGTTCTCTGTTTTCATTTATGAACGGCAAACTTACACGAATTAATAAAAACTTAAACGAAGACTTACCTGCCTGATTAACAAAATCTACTACTTTCGTGATTTATCATAACTAATGTCCTGGACAAACTACCACAGCCACTGTAATTTTTGTGATGGCAGCGATGAAGCAAGATTATATGCCGAAACTGCTGCTGCACAGGGAATGTTGGCTTACGGATTTTCTTCTCATGTTCCCATGCCTTTTTTTTGTGCATGGAGTATGAAGATGGAAAATCTTGCTGCTTACACCACTGAAATTGAAAAACTGAAAAAAGAATTTGCAGAACGTTTGCAGATTTACAGAAGTTTAGAAATTGATTACATCCCGAATGTTGTTGGTCCGCAAAGTCAATTCATTAAAGAAGCAAACTTAGATTACACCATTGGTTCCATTCATTTTGTTAATCAGTTTGCCGATGGCAGGCATTGGGAAATTGACGGTAAAGCATTAATATTTGAAGAAGGATTGCAACAAATTTTCGGAGGTGATATCCGCAAAGCGGTTACACGTTATTATGAGTTGACGAGAATGATGGTGCGCGAAGAATGTCCTGATGTTATCGGGCACATTGATAAAATAAAAATGCAGAATCCGGATAACAAATATTTTTCAGAAGATGAAGATTGGTATAGAACAGAAGTTCTGAAAACGCTTGATGCTATTGCCGGAACAAAAGCCATTGTTGAAGTTAACACGCGGGGGATTTATAAGAAAAAAACAACTGAACCCTATCCCGGAAAATGGATGCTTGGTGAAATTCTGAAACGGAAAATTCCGGTGATGATAAATTCTGATTCGCATCACCCGAAAGAAATAACTGCAGAGTTTGAAACCGCGAGTACTTTGTTAAAAGAAGTAGGTTTTGAAACTGTGAAATCTTTTATTGACAACAAGTGGCAGGATTTTTCTTTCACGGAAAGAGGATTAAACACCAACGCAATTCAAAGTACTAATGTATAAGATTGTCCTGTTGAGCATAGTCGAAGCATTTTTATTATTGCCCTTCGACTACGCTCAGGGTGACACAATCTGCCTGATTAATGTCTGAAAACCCAATCAAAAAATATCTTTCTAATTCCAACGGTTTTGTGCTTCCGTTATATGCAACACTTGCAGCTTTCTGCACATACTCGTGTATGTACGCTTTCCGAAAACCTTTTTCGGCAGCGGGTTTTGCTGATGTGGGTGATATGTGGGGATTGAAGTTCAAATCCATTTTGGTCATTTCTCAGGCGATTGGTTACATGCTCTCAAAATTCATCGGAATAAAAGTTGTTTCCGAAATGGGGAAGAGCAAACGGGCAATTGGAATCATTGTGCTGGTAGGTATTGCAGAACTTGCCTTGCTTGGTTTTGCGGTTGTTCCCAACCATTTTAAACTTACTTTTCTTTTTCTTAATGGTCTTCCACTTGGTATGGTATGGGGTTTGGTTTTTTCTTTTCTGGAAGGCAGAAGATTTACAGAAGCCATGGGCGCAGGCTTATGTGCGAGCTTTGCTTTTGCTTCAGGTTTTGTAAAAACAGTTGGCGGAAATTTAATGCTGATGGGCGTTTCAGAATTCTGGATGCCGGTAGCAACAGGCGGAGTTTTTTTTCTTCCACTTTTGTTTTTTGTCTGGATGCTGAGTAATATTCCCGACCCGACAAAAGAAGATGAAACGCTGCGTACCAAACGCGAACCGATGAACTCAGAACAGCGCTGGAGTTTCTTTAAAGCATTTGCTCCGGGCTTGATTTTACTAGTGATTACCTATATGTTTCTGACAGCGTTCCGTGATTTCCGCGACAACTTTATGGCAGAGATTTTAAATGCACTTGGCTTTGAAAAGAAACCTGAAATTTTTACGCAGACTGAAATCCCAGTTACACTTGGCGTATTGGTTTTGCTGGGTTTTATCATGTTCATCAAAGACAATAAGAAAGCGTTGATGATCAATCATCTTGTGATTGCTGCAGGTTGTTTGATTACAGGATTGAGCGCATTTGCTTTTCACAGTGGATGGTTGAGTCCTGTGGGTTGGATTATGCTGAGTGGCTTTGGCGCATACACCGCTTACATTCCTTTTAACTGCATTTTGTTTGAGCGACTGATTGCCGCTTTTAAATACGTGAGCAATGCAGGTTTCCTGATTTACGTTGCCGATTCATTTGGTTATTTATGCAGCGTTGGCGTTTTATTTTATAAAGATTTTTTTCTGTCGGAAGTGAGTTGGCTAAGTCTTTTCACCAATGCCTGTTATCTGATTGCCGTATTTGGAACTTTGTTTACGCTGCTTGCACTGGGCTATTTTTACAGGAAAAAAGTTACAGCATAGTTTTGTGATTTAATGTAAATGATGTAGGTTTGCGCTGCAAAAAATAAAAAAACTATGGGCTACATCTTATTTCCTATCCGCGACCTTTTTGAAGCATCCTTTACTTATATGCCTAAAATAGGCGATACCATGAACCTTGCTTTAATGATTATGGGAGCAGTTTCAGGAGCGATCTGGATTGGCTTAATGCTGAAATACGAAGGCAAAGAAGTTAACAACAGGTAATTATTCCCGTTCTTCTATCACATCTTCCCGCAGGTCGAAGCCTATGTCCTTGCGGTAATATTTTCCATCATATTCTATTTGCCTGATGTTGCGGTATGACTTGCCCAGCGCATTGTTCATGCTTGCGCCAACTGAAGTTACAGCCAATACTCTTCCTCCATTTGTAACAGCTTGTCCGTTTAGAAGTTTGGTTCCGGCATGAAAAACAAGGCTGTCTTCCACTTCATCCAAGCCGGTAATTACTTTTCCTTTCTCGTAATTGCCGGGATAACCATCTGCTACCATCATTACTGTAACGGCAGTATTATTTTCAATTTCTAAATTAACTTCATCCAGGGTTTGATTAGCAACCCCTTCAAACAACTCAAGTAAATCGGTTTTTATGCGCGGAATAACTACTTCGGTTTCGGGGTCGCCCATGCGGCAGTTGTATTCAATAACAAAAGGTTCACCATCCACATTCATCAGGCCGATGAAAATAAAACCGGTGTAAGGAATGTTATCTTTTTTCAAACCATTAACAGTTGGAATTACAACGCGCTCTTCCACTTTTTTCAGAAACTCATCTGTTGCAAAAGGAACGGGTGAAATTGCTCCCATGCCGCCTGTATTAAGGCCGGTATCACCCTCTCCTACTCTTTTGTAATCTTTTGCGGCAGGAAGAATTTTATAATTCACTCCATCAGTAAGCACAAAAACAGAAAGCTCAATGCCGTGCAAAAATTCTTCAATTACTACTTTGCGACTTGCTTCACCAAACTTTTCTTCCATCAACATTTCGGTCAACTCCAGTTTTGCTTCCACCTCATCTTCACTGATGATAACGCCTTTTCCGGCAGCCAGACCATCCGCTTTTAAAACGTATGGAGCATCCAATGTTTCTATAAATGCTAATCCTTCACTTAATGTTTCGGCAGTAAAACTGCTGTAGGCAGCCGTTGGAATATTATGCCGCAGCATAAATGCTTTTGAAAAATCTTTGCTGCCTTCTAATTGCGCTCCTTCTTTTTGCGGACCAATTACGGGAATATATTTCAGCACCGAATCATTAAGAAAAAAATCATGTATACCAGCTACCAAAGGAGCCTCCGGACCTACCACCACCATATGGATTCCATTTTCGCGCACAAAAACTTTTACCGCTTCAAAATCAAGCGGGTCTATATTTACATTGGTGCCATATGCAGGGGTGCCTGCATTTCCGGGTGCGATGTACAATTTACCGAGGTGTTTGCTCTGACTTATTTTCCAGGCAAAGGCATGTTCACGGCCACCGGAACCGAGCAAAAGGATATTAAAGGATTGTTTCAATGATTTATTTTTTAGCGTTGCAAAGTTGGAAAAAGAATTCTATCAGTAATCATAATAATTATTCATCAGCGAAGTTCTGATTCCAACAAAAACATAAACGCCATTATCAGGCACTCCGGCAAGGCTGTGTTTTCTTATGGTTACTCCGCCTTCCAGTCTTAAATTCATTGCCGGGTTTAAGAGGTAAGACATTTTTAGTTCGGTGTAAAGTAAGGTGTTTCTAACACCCTGCAATGTTTTATGACCATACTCCGAAGGGCGCAACAGATATGATTTATAAACATCACCACCATAGCTGATGCCGGGTGAATCATCGGTTCCGTAAACGCAATAAGTCATTTTTCCTTCAACATAAAATTTGTTGAACCGGTAACGAATAATTCCCAGACCTTCCATAAAATTAGCGCCACGCGGATGTGCAAGAGGCTCGTTGAAATGTCCGTAATTGGTTTCAAGCGTTACGTGCGTGTAAGTGTAAGGACGCACAAAATTAAACTCGCCCTGGTAATAAAGATTTTTTACACCAAACAAATCAAAGCCTTTCATTCCCACCTGAATACCTTGTTTATTTCCCCACCAGCCATTGCCTGCCTTAACTTCAGAGAGCAGAAATTCATCCAGTAATAATTGACCATAAAGAAAATTCTGACCGAAGTGGCGGATTTTAATATTGAAACCTAACAACACATTGTCCGGTGAACCGATAGAGAACTCAACCGGGCGGAAAAAAATAATGGGATTGAGATAGCTGACATCAAAGCCGCGGTCGGTAACTGAATCGCGGCTGTTCCAGATTACACTTTCAAACAAACCGATTGAAACCCTTTTCAGCAAAGGAATATCGAGGTAGTGGAACGTGCCGAACTTTGCATGGTATTTTGTGCGGTCGCCCAGTGAATTTCCTACTTCACGAAACTTGGTGTAGAGATTTATGTATTTGATTTTCCAGACAGTTGTAGTGATTTTTACAAAATCATAATTGTTGGCGGTATTGCCTAATAACAACGTACGGTAACCATCACCAATAAATTGTTTATCGTGACCAACCTGAACATTGAAATGTTTGGAAGGAGTGTAGGAAATATAACCCGAGCCTGTGAAATAGCGGTAGCCGCCATTACTCATGGCAAAGGCGTAACCCTGACCGGGCACCACATTGGTCTGAAGAATTTTTTCGTTGATGTAATCCGGAAACTTTGAATTGGAAAACAACACATTTATTTCACCACCGATTTTTTTGAAAATGCTGAAACCTAAACGAGCACCAAGTGAAGCTTCGTAGCCGGGCATTTTAGCTTTCAGTTTACTGTAATGAGTATAATTAAAAAGCGGGTCCAGGAAAATTAATGATTTTGGTGTGGCAAGCTGGACTGCGTGTGTGGTAAGAAATCTGTTCTTGTTAAACAGTTTATTTTTGTTCAACGATTGCTTTATAGAATCCATTAACTCTTCATTGAAATCTGTATACCGAAAAGGTTTTATGGAAGAATGTGCATTGGTGTTTTTGTTGTAAACAACATTATCATAAATGGTTTGAGTCTGTAAATCGGTATTGATGTTTAACTCCTGTGCAGAAACAGAAAGGACTTGCCACAAAGACACAAAAGCACAAAGTTTTATTAAAAGAGGAATCCGGATTTTAAAAATCATAGTACAGATTTCTTAAACTTGTTCGCATTCCTATGTTGAAAATACTGTTGGTATGTTCGCCATATTCTGTTGATTGTTTTCTGTTTGTATATTCAATAAAAATATTCCAGTTTGTTTTTGGGTTGATGAGATACGACAACCGAAACTGTGCATAAATCAATGTGGTTTTAACTCCCTGTCCAATGGAATTACCAAAAGAATAAATTCCGTTTACTGCGTTGTAAT
The DNA here is from genome assembly GCA_945889235.1 of Chitinophaga pinensis. Lineage (GTDB taxonomy): Bacteria > Bacteroidota > Bacteroidia > SXHM01 > SXHM01 > SXHM01. The sequence continues at coordinate 14,340 of CAMDBK010000002.1, read as the reverse complement.
CAGAAGTAAAAATGTTTTTTCCGTAGCTATACATGGCGGTATCTGCACCATAGACAGCGTAATTAAATTTCAATTCTGCCGATAAATCTTTCCAGCGGTAGCCAATGATTCCGATGGCTTCTCTGAAATTTGCTCCAAGCGGATGAGCCAGCGGTTCGTTGTAATGCGAGTAACTTTGTAACGGTTTGTTATGACTGTAAACATATGGACGCACCTGATTGTATTCTGCCTGCACATACAAATTTTTTACGCCAAATACATTGAAACTTTTTACTCCAATCTGGTAACCATATTTCTGGCTGAAATATCCTTTTCCTTCTTTTATTTTTTTAAAATCAATATCGTCAAGAACAAACTGTCCGTAAACCTGTGTTTGTTTTAAAATTTTAATTTTCAGGTTTGCTCCTATAACAGCATTGTTTGTTGCATTCAATGAAGATGCAATGGGGCGATAAAAAATCAAAGGATTAAGATAATTGAGGTGGATATCATTTGCCTGCCAGATAATTCCTTCAAACAAACCCAACTGAATTCTTTTCAGGATTGTAATATCGAAGTATTGAAAACTTCCGTATTTCCGCGGGTAACTTGCAAGATTATCATTGAGCGTTACGTTACTTTGAAAAGCTGTAAAAAGATTAACATACCTGATTTTCCAAAAGGTAGTTGTTAGTTTCAGGAAAGGATAGCTGTAAGCAAAATCAGATAACAAAAGAGAGCGATAGCCATCCCCGATAAAATTTTTTCCATGTCCGAGCTGAACATTAAACTGTTTTACCGGAGTGTAAGAAATATATCCGAAGGCTTGCGAAAAGTCAAAGCCTGAGCCTTTGAACGCTTTTATTCTTCCCTGACCGGGAACAATTTGTTTTTCTTTTGCATAGTCGCTTATATAATCCGGAAACTTTGCCTGATTCTCATAAAACGAAGAATAGAACGAAAGTTTTTTTCCGATGCTTCCGCTGACCTGAACACCGCGTGTATTGACAGAAAGTGAACTGTCGTTAGAAAAATCTTTACCGTATTGTAAATCAAAAAGCGGGCTCAGTTCAAGAAAATAATCTTCGCCTTTTGTTTGAAAAAAATATTGCTTCAACAATTTTTTTCCAACCATACTATTCGCAAATTTTTTGTTGGTATAACCAAAACGTGAAAGAGAATCGTAGTTTGTAACAGCACGCACTTCGCCTTCCATAAACGGGCGAATTGAAGTATGGAAATCAACTCCGGGTTTGTTCAGCTCGCCTTCAAAACCATAGTAGTTAGCATGGTTATGCGGAATATTGGTTTGCTGCGCAAACCCAATAACAGGGAAACAAAACAAAAAAAGTATAAGAAATTTTTTCATCCCGCGTAAAGGTAGAAAAACCTTATTGCAGAAATGCGCAAGGTTTATTTGCTGCGTGCTCTTTTGAAAATGATGTTATAAAATGCTTTGAAGAAATATTTTATGTCGGTAAGCAAAGGAGACTTATCGTAGGCATCAAAATAATTGCGTTCAGATTCCAGAATTTGTTCAAATGTTTTAGGCATATCGGCATAAAAAGGGGGAACTAATCCGGGTGTGTATTTTAAACGTCTTGCCCTTATATCTAAGGTATAGAGGCTCAGATAGTGTTGGCTTAGCGGTCTTACTCCTACTAATTTTAAATCACCTTTAAACAGGTTGTAAATCATAGGTAATTCATCCAGCCAGAATTTGCGCAAAAATTTTCCAAGCGTGGTAATACGGAAATCGTCTTTTATTTTTCCACCGTCTGCCAGTTTGTTTTTCTGGTAAACATATTCCTGCGCATATTCAGCATAGGCCGACATGGTTCTCAACTTGTATACAAAAATCTGTTTGCCATCTTTCCCAATTCTTTTCATTTTAAAAAGCGGGCCGTATGAAGCATTTGAATCATATGTTGGCTTGCTATTTTTTTTCACGAAAAAATAAAGATTGCTTCCGATTGTTTTTTCAAGAAGCATTTCAAACCCGCATGAGTATAGGCGGCCAATAATTTCGGACCTTGACATCACGCGATTACGACCAGCTGTAATTAAGAAATACAGTTTTTTGGTAAACGAAATTTTCGGAAAAACTCTTTTTAACAAATAGTCGAAAAAATAATATACGTCACTGATCCCGCGAGGATATTTTTTCAGAATTCTTGCTTTTCGTAATCTGCTTGTTTCAACACAACCGATAAAAATTCCATCCAATGGAAGCTTTTCATTTACTGTTTCAAAAAATTTATTGATGTGTTGAATATCATTTATTCGCTCAAGGTTGATATACGTGTCGTAATATTCTTCTTCAAGCGATTTTACCTCAAAACGTGAATGCGTCTGTTGAACAGCTGTGTGTTTACTGTTTAAGTCTGAATAATTTCCAATAAGGTTAAATACATCATCACCAAACTCATCTTTAATAAGTTGTTCTCTCTGGAGATATATTGCTTCTGCTAACATTTATTTTGTCGGGCAAAAGTATATATTTTTAAATATTAAAATTGTATTAATTCGTCCATTTTATTAACCGGGGTTATTAACAGAGTAAAACTGTCTATTAAAACCCGAAATGGAGACCGAGTCTAATGGTATTGGTTCTTCCGTTGAAAAATGCGGGAGAAAACCGTTCAAGATAATAATCGGCAGTTTTGTTGTCTGCATTTTTTGCGGATATGTTGTTATAAATGTAGCCTAAATCAATTCTGCAATTGTAAGCGAACTCCCAGCTTGCATTGAGCGAAATTTGCTGACTGCTCCAAACGATAGTGTCAAGGAAGGGGTACATGTCAACTGGTGTACCGCCCGGAATGAAGGCGTAAGGGTTTTCTTTTCCTTTCATGGCAAGTGAATAGGATGCGGTGAAAAATAATCCTCTTAAAGGCTTATAACTTATTCCAGCTGCGTATTCACGTGCATTATCACCTAAATAATGCCCCATATTGAATTTGTTGGAGGCATAAGTAAGCGAAGGCACACGATGAGTGTAGGTTAGCGGAGTAGATTCAGTAAACTCAAAGAAATAAGAAACATTATTAAAAGGAAAATTATTGACCTTGAATCCTGCTTTAATACTATAAAAATTGCGCCTGTCTTTATCTTTTATCCTGGTAATTGAAAACTCATCAATGTAAAGGGAACTGTAAACATGAAGATGTTTTACGATTCGGATGCTGAGGTCGAAGAAGATTTGTGAGTTTTGGTTATCAGCGCCATGATTAATGGTATGATCAACTGATTTGTAAAAAAGGAAAGGAATAAAATAAGCAGGTTGTACATTCATATCGCTGTAAATAATAGAATTGCCGAAAGAGAGTGCTACGCCTTTTAAGGGGCCAATGGTGATGAAATTGGCTGCAATATATTTATCCCTGTAAACTTTTCTTACCGACCCTGTGCCGGGGTTATAAGTGCGGGCAGAATCAAGAACTTCGGAGTTGAGCCAACCATGAAAATAATTTAACTCAAACCATTTGGTTGGTTTGGCGCGCATTTTAATCATAGCAAAAGAAGGTGTGCGTCCGCTGAAGATATTTGAGCCGTTGTAATTGTTTCCCCACTGAATGTGGTCTTTGATGAGTTCGAGTGAAAACCATTTATAGGTTCCGGTAATTCCTCCACGCATTTCCGAATAATCACCTCCTGATCTGTTACCATTGCCGAGCTTATAGTTTGCTCCCATTGTTTGGGTGAGGTAGGTTGGCAAAGCAAGCACTTCTTTTGCCTGATATGCATCTCGGTAATTGGCGTAGATGCCCAGGTTTTTCCAGCCATACATAAAGAGGCTGCCACCAAAGTAGCTGTTGTAAATTTTGTTATTTGAGTTAGCGTATCCGGCACCACCGCCAATGGGGCGGAAGTTGATACTGAAAGGATTGCTTTTATAAGCATAAACAGGAGGTAACAGACTAAGAGTGTGTCCTTGTTTTTGTCTGAATGGCTTTAATGGTTGTGATAAAGTCGAATCGTTTTCAATCTCAATATAATACTCACGCAAAAAGAATTTTAAATCTGCTCTTTGCCTCTTGTTTAGTTGCTCCTGCTTTTGTAAAAGAGTTTCTAATTTTTCTGCAATTAATTTTCTTGAGTATGGTTTTACAGCTGTGTTAAGTGTAATCAGTTTCTCGTTTGCCATTTCATCCAGAAAAGAATAAATGCCTGAAGAAGAAATATGTTCGTAGACCGTTTGAGAAAAAACGAAGAATGAAGAATGAAGAATAAAGAATGAAATTAGAAATAAAGGTTTCTGTAGTTTTTTCACGGTTTAAAAATAGGTGAAATTATTGGCTGCCGGAGAGAATGGCCTGTAAGCATCTGTGCGCACTTTTCCCGTCCCAGAGTTCAGGCGTTTTCGGGCTGCGTTTTTCGTTCAGTATTTTATTGAAATCTCTTCTGATATTTTCAATGTTATTTCCAACCAGGTAACCGGCACCTCCATATTCAAGCAATGTTACAGGACGTTCCGTATTCCAGCGCAGGGTAAGGAATGGAGTGCCAAGTACGCAACATTCTTCCTGCAATCCTCCGCTGTCGGTAAGCATTATTTTTGCGCCCATATTCAGTTTAAGCATATCAAGATAACCGATAGGATAGAGCAATAACATGTTATCGCAGCTCAGTAAAGTTTTCCATAAACCAAATGATTGTAATTGTTTTATGGTTCGCGGATGTATGGCCCAAATCAAGGATATTTTTTGCGTTGCTTCGTTTACAAACCAATTGATAATTGATTCCAGAACCTGTTTGTTATCAACATTAGATGGGCGGTGCATGGTTATTAAACCATAGTGTTCAATTTTTGAAATGCGGTCGTATTTTTCTGCTGTTTGTTTTTCAACCAAATTTGATTTGAGTATTTCGGAGAATGCAAGGCCTTTTGCTTTTTCGCGATTATCCTCAAGTGTATCAATCATAATGTTTCCAACAAAAACAATCTTACTTTCCGGTGTTCCTTCTTTGCGCAGGTTTTCAGATGAAATGCGGTCGGGTGTAAGGAGCAAATCAGAAATGCGGTCGGTAACAAGGCGATTTATTTCTTCGGGCATGTTAGTATCACCCGAGCGCAGACCGGCTTCAATATGGCAGCATTTGATGCAGAGTTTTTTTGCAGTAACGGAACAGGCAAGTGTAGCATTAACATCACCCACCACCACCACCCAATCAGGTTTTTCACTCAGCAGAACTTTTTCAAATTCAATCATTGTTTGTCCAACTTGTTCAGCATGAGAACCCGAACCGATTTCAAGATTTATATCGGGCTCAGGAATTCCGAGTTCGTGAAAAAAGGTGTGTGACATGCGCTGGTCATAGTGCTGCCCGGTGTGCACAAGTTTGTGTTCCACTTTTTGCTGAGCGGTGTTGTTGTGTTCATCAATTGCCCTAATAAAAGGAGCAATTTTCATAAAGTTGGGACGGGCACCTACTACTGACAATATCTTCATATGAACTGCTGAATTTTTTCGGGATTTGATTTTAAATCGTTTGCACTTTGCGGATAGTTTGCAAAAAACCATACCCATAATCGGGCAACATCAACAGAATTTTCAAGCATAAATTGTTTTCGTTTCTGCCATTCATTTTTTAATCCGGTGAGCAAACTTAATTCTTTTACTTTCCCGAGTAACTTTTCGGGTTCATTGGTTTTTATTCCAAACGTGAGCCCGTATTTATGTTCCAGTTCTTCTAAATATCCTAACCTGCCAACAAAATCATTGAAACGGATAGAAGGTGTACCAAGCACAGCTGCTTCAGCAGCCATGGTTTGACTATCGCCAATATATAAATCGGCAAAATACATGGCATGGTGCATATCGCACGGATGAATTTTTATGCGGTACTGTTCAAACTCAGGTTCAAGCTCACGCTCTGATGTAATATAAACCTTGCCCTGAGGAGAAAGAATGTTGATCATCTCATGTGCAAGTTGTTTGGTTATTCCTGTTTTGCCTGCATCGTGATGTGCAGTGAGTTTTGCAAAGCGTATGATGAAATAGCGTTCGCAGTTATTGAACAGTTGTTTTATTTTTTCGCGATCGGGTTTGAAATAATTGGGATGCAGGTAGGCAAGTTCCTGGTAGCCGGGGTAGGTGATGTTTTTATTTTCGTATGGATGAACATTGCAGGAAAGGGGCGAGAGCATGCAGGTGGCGTATTTCATTCCGAGTTTTGCAAAGAGCGGAACTTCGGGAGCATCGTCTTCATTAATAATTACGGAAGGTATGCCAAACAGTTTTCCGAGGTGGGTAATTACTATATCTGTTCCTGCCATGAGTTGGGGGCGGAAAGACAGAATTACTTTTAGCATGGCGAACTCACGTTTGAATATTGCCCATGCCTTTGAGATTTTTCCTTCACCACCCTCAGTGTGTGCAACGATTACTTTTTTAAGTCGCACATTTTCCAACAGGTCGAGAACTACATCTTTATTTCGGGCAGCGAGCAAAATCTGATGTCCTTCTTTTTCAAGCATAGGAGCAACATGGGAGATGTTGTGATAATGTGCCGGATGGCCTATGTAGAAGAGAATCCGCATGTTTCAGTTCAATGATTTTGCAGCCATCAGTTCTGTTAAACCTGCAAAGAGCCAGGCGTTTGACCAACGCATAAACGATGTTTTACTCGTATAAAGTTTATGTTTCTGATAATAGAAATACCCTTTTTCATCCTGCATGTTTTGTATGGTCCATTCGGCTACGTTTTGTGCAAGCTGAAAATCTTTGAAGCGCGAAAGTGTTAAAATTGATTGAGCCGCAGCAGTAGAATCAACAGGGAACGTTTTTTTATCGAAGAATTTAGGAATATATTCTTTTGTAAAAAAATTATTGCGGTAGAATTGGTAGCCGCGTTCGAGGTTTTTACTGAATGTATTATCGTTGCAGCAATGGATGTATTCATCAAGACAATCGAGAACATAGCCCGTGTGGTAGTTGTCAATCCAGCCTCCTGCGTTGCTTTTTGAATATATCCATGCGCCATCGTTGCGCTGGTTTTTCATTACAAATGCTACAGCTTTTTTGGCTTCTTCTCTGAGCTTTTCATTTTTAGTTTCGGAATAAACCTGGGCAAGCAAACGGACACCTTTCATGCTTGCATTAAAAACTACCTGCTTATCAAACGGAGAATAGGAGAAACAAAATGTTCCGTCTTTATCAACTGTTTTATGAATATCAGTAAGGATAAAATCTGCTGCACTTATACAAAGTTCCAACGCTTTTTTGTTGCCTGTTTTTTTAAAGGCTGTAAATAAGGCATTGGTAATAATACCCGTAGCAACTATTGTGGGCTGGTAAGCAGGAATTTTTGAGTAGCGCGCTTCCCAATCAAAGTCGTAACCCCAGCAGGCGCCACTGAAACCTAAGGGAATAAGACGTTCCAATTCATCAATCAATGAATTTATTTTTACGGTGTATTCATTTTTTTTTGCCGGGTAAGCTATTGCCAGGTTTGCATAGCCCTGTATGCATAGCCCAAGTGTAACAGGGTTGCAACCTTTGGGAACAAGCAGCAATGGCCTTAAATTAACCGGGCTGCGTTTTACCAACTGCTGAAAACCAAAACGTAAAAGCTTGTTTGATTTGAAAAGGGGAAGTGTGAAGAGAGGTGATTTAAGTGCATCATAGGGGTCGTAACCGCGGTAGTTTTCGGATTCGATGTATGATTGGAGTTTTTGAAGTGCCGCTTGGAGCATGGTGGGGCAAAAGTAAATTTATTCTCAAAGGTCGGGATTACAAATCCTGACCAACAAGTGTTATTCTGCGTTTGATTTCTTTTCCGGCACTGATGTGGATATTGGTTTCGGTTTTGGGTTGGTGGGTGGTGTGGGTGTAAAGAAAATCGTAATCACCGGGTGTGATATTGTAGATGCCGAATTTGCCATCGGAGCCTGTTTTTGTTTCGTGCAGTATTTGGGTGGTGGCTGTTTTGCGGATGGAGATGGTTGCACCGGTGAGGTAGCTTCCGTCTGCTGAGGTGATGATGCCGCGGAGTTTTGCGGAGGTGGAGCCGAGGTCTATGATTTGGCGTGCCTGGAAATAGCCGCTGACAAACGTGGGATTGGTGAGGCGCAGGGTGCTGACCATGCTGTCGATTATTTGTTTGAGGTGAATTGTTTTTATTTCGCGGAGTTGTGTGCGGAGGCTGAGAAGGGCTGTGGCGCGGGAGATGATTGCCTGGCGAGGGTCTTGCATTTTCTGGCGGTAGAGGGCGATGGCTGCGCTGAGGTCGGAGACATCGGAGGCGTTGTAGCCAAAGGGTGTTGCGGAGGCGATGTTGCTATTTGCTTCGTCATGGATGGTTTGGCAGATGTCGTCTATTTCTTCTTTCTTTTTTGCGGACATTGCATTGAGGGAGTAATTGACTTTTGCCCGAAGGGTGTTGTTTTTTTGGGTAGCGGCATAGGCTGAGAGTGCGCTGGCGCATTTGTGCGCGATGTTTTGCATGGCTGCTCGGATGTTTTTGGTGTCGGTTGTGGTGCCTTTAGTGGCGCGCAGGGCGGTTTGGGTGTATTCGTCAATGAGGGTGAGTTTGTTTTCGACTGTGGTTTTTGCTGCGGCAAATGCGGGGATGGCTGCTGTGGCTGCACTGTTGTTATTGCACCAGGTGATGGTGGCGCGGAGCATGTTGATGGAGTTGGTATCGCGGTTTTGCATTTTTTATTAGGTTTTGCTCGCAAAGGCGCAAAGACGCTAAGGGTTTTTTGAGGTTTGCGGGTTAATTGTGGCGAAGGTAGGGGTAATTTTTTTATTGTTAGTATTGATTTTAATTTTGTTAATTAAGTTTTTATTAACGATGTTCTTATTTTTAGTTTAGTTAGTTTTAGTTTTAGTTTTGATGATACTAAAATTAATATGGTTAGTATTAATTTTAATATTGTTAATTATATTATTATTTATGGTATTACTAATTTTAATTTAGTTATTTATGATTTTATAAATGTTATTATTATTATTATTAATGATAGATTTAGTTTTGATTATGGTATTATTAATTTTGTTTCCGTTAAGTTTTGATTTGATTGATTATTAGGAAATTAGGACTAAAAGGACGCTAAAGACTTAGAAGCTGAATTGTTTCATGGGATTATAAATCCCGACCAGCGGGAGCCAATTATAAATTGGCTGATGTTCTGAGCGGCAAAATCTCGCCTCAGGCGAGACCGCTCAGGGTCAACGTGATGAACATTCGGGCGAGCGGGGTAATTATACTACCTGTTTATTTCACTGCCGCCCCATTCAATGCAATTGACTCCAGCACTTTGAATGTAGCAAGGGTAGAGGAATACGTTTGTTCAAAAGGTATGGGCGTGGGGCCACCCGATTTTACTGCTTTCAAAAATTCTGCTACTTCTGTTTTGTGTCCTTTATCCTGCGCAGATTTATGGCTTCGCTCTTCGCGCCCGTAGATTTTAAGTTCTTTAAAATCATCCAATACTGTGGCTATTCCCGAGCCAAAAACCTCCAAATATTCTTTAGATAAATTTTTGTTGCCATTTGAAAAATAGGAGATGCTGGCAATGCTTCCATTTGCGAATGACAAATTAATGGCAACAGTATCGTTGAGGTTTGGCGAAGTATTTAAGACTTGTGCAGCAACGGAGGTTATTTTGCTGCCTGCAATAAAACTGCACAGGTCAATAAAGTGACAAACTTCGCCAATGATTCTGCCGCCACCAATTGTTTTATCGTGTATCCAATGTTCGGAAGGGATAAAGCCTGCATTGATACGGTAATTAATTGCTTTGGGATAATCACCGTTAAATGTTTCTTTCAGTTTTTTTACTAACGGAGCAAACCTGCGGTTGAAACCGACCATCAGGTGTTTACCGTTTTTTTCATACAGTTGTTTTATTTCTTCGAGCTGCGCTTCGTTCATGCACAGCGGTTTTTCAACAAAAATATTTTTTCCGTTTTTCAAACCTTCAATCACATACGCTGCATGTGAATCATGACGGGTGGCAATGAAAACGGTATCGGTTTTTGTATCGCTGAAAATTTCAGCAGCATTTCCTGTGCAATAGTTGAAGCCGTATTTATCAGCTATATTTCTGGAATTGTTTGCGCGCGCAGTTGCTACCCCGGTAAAATTGCAATGCCCCTTCATGGCGGGTAAAAGAAAATTTTGTCCGAATGAACCGGCACCTATTAACCCCACATTTGCCTTTGAACTGCTGAATGATTTTGAAGTAAAGGAAACCTTGTTGGTCAGTTTTTTAGAAACATCGTATTTCAGCAAAACACCTACAAATGGTTCGGTGCGATTTAGTATAAGGTCGTAGGCTTTTTCTGCGTCCTTAAAATCAAATACGTGAGTAATTAAGGGTTCTGTATTTATTTTTTTGTCGTTTACCAACGCTACATAAGCCTGCATATTGCGGTTTTCTGTCCAGCGCACATAACCAATCGGGTAATCCAAGCCAAGCTCTTCATAATCCATATCGTAGCGCCCGGGACCATAAGAGCAGGACATGCGCAGGTCTAATTCTTTTTTGAAATAGTTGGGACGTTTAAAACCTGTTGGCACCGCACCAACAATTATTACTTTACCTTTTTGCCTGCATAAAGCTCCGGCTAAATCAACCGGGTCGGTTGATGATGTTCCGGCAGTAATAATTACTGCATCAGCGCCAAAGCCATTTGTTTCTGCAGAAATAATTTGTTCTAAATCTTCGCGGTTGCGGTTGATGGCAACATCTGCACCACTCTGCAGGGCTAAGGCAACCATTTTTTCGTCAATGTCAATGCCTATGGTTTTTATTCCGGCAGCTTTTAAAAACTGAATGGTTAACTGACCAACCAGGCCTAAACCAATTACAACACAATTTTCAGCTAAACGTAAATCTGCCTGACGAACACCCTGCAAAGCAATAGAAGCAAGTGTTGTAAATGCAGCACTTTGTTCATTTACTGCATCGGGTATTTTAACACAGAGATTTTCGGACACTGAAACAACTTCGGCATGAACAGCACCTGCTCCGCCACAAGCTACCCTATCGCCAACCTGAAATCCTGAAACATTATCTGCTACAGCAATTACTTCACCCGCACAACTATAGCCAAGAGAGGATGGTGCATCCAGTTTGTTCATCACCATGTTGTAGGTGTTGAGCAAACCAAATGTTTTAGCAGCGTCCACTACTTTTTTTACTTCATCTTTTCTTGCTCTTGCTTTACCAATATAACTGAGACGTGCATCCTTCACTGTTTTACCTTCGGTGCCTGCACTGATCAATGAATAGTGATTCCGCACCAGCACACAACCGCTTTGAAGAGCCGGAAACGGAACTTCAAGTAATTGCATCTTTCCGTCTTTCAGGTATTGTATAAGTTGTTCCAAAAATGGATTGAATTTTTTTTCAAAAATAGATAATAACCCGGATTAGAAACCTATTTATGGTTGTTTAATACAGTGTTTATTACACCAGAGAGGTTTTCTACCATTTTATCTTCGGTAAAATTTTCAAGGTAACGCAGCTTTGAATTTTCGCCCATGCTTTTTCTGAGCGCAGCGTCATTTATGAGAAGAATCAATTTTTCGCACAAGACTTTGCTATTGCCGGCAGGAATAATAAAACCATTATAATTATCAATCACTGATTCTTTTATTGCTCCCTGGTCGGTAGCAATAACCGGCAAGCCTGCTGCCATTGCTTCAACTATAACCCAGGGATGCCCTTCGGGAGCTATAGGCGTAAAAACGAAGACAGATGTTTTTGCAAGCAGTTGAAATTTATCGTCAGCAATTTTAGGGTCATGAAAAATGATGTTCAACCCATTTGATTTAATAGAGGCTTCGCAGGTATCTTTAAAATTCAAATCAGACCATTGTCCAAGCGCATGAATCTCAACTGAGTTTTTTATTTCAGCAGGTAATAATGCTATTGCTTCGAGAAAAACACCAAAACCCTTTGATGCCTTATAATTGGCAATGTAAGTTATGATTATTTTGTTTTTTTCTATTACAGGAATTTTGAAATTACCCCCATTGGGAACAACAAAAATTTCTTCGGGGTTATAAAAAGAATCAAACAAATACCTCAGTGAATTTCCAAGCACAATAACTCCTGAAGTTGAGCGCAGGGTTTTTCGAATAAAGTATTTGGTTATACCAAACGCAGCATTATACCAGTTCAAAAATTGGCTGCCGCGCAAATGGATTACAACTTTTGAACCTTTTAAAACACCTATCCAGATATAGCCAGCATCTTTAATAAATCCAATTGTGGACTGGCTTATGGGAATTAGAATTACCTCAGGCTTTTCACTTTTTACTGTATTAGAATAAAGGATGTATTTATTTAGTGTGGTGAATATTTTTTTCCAGCCGAATTTGCCGAGTCCTTCAACCGATTTATTCAGCTTGGTATCAAAAAAAGAAAGTTTGAAATTGTTCTTAATTGTAGAATTGAGAATAATCTGGGTGGCAATTGCCGGTCCGTAATAAGGTGGGGGCAGTTTACCGATTAACAATATACTTTTCATTCAGTTAACAGGTTATACTGCTTTTTCATTTAATACCTTTGGATAAATGTATTGTAAGGGAAGAGAATAATACGCATAAGTTGATAATATCAAATACATCATTGGCATATACAACGTAGGAAGCGTAGAAATGGAATATAATAACACAACGACAACTGAAGCTAATAATAAGTATCGGTCTTTTGTTTGCAGTTTGGGATATTTAAACATTAGTGATAAGAAAAAAAGCAGGTAGATAATTATGCCCATAACCCCGGTCATAAATAAAATACGAATATAATCACTATGCATCCCCAAACCAGTCATCACCGGCACTTCATCAAATCCTGAGGTTGAAACGCCAAATATTTTTGAATACAGAGGCATTTCATCCCAAATGGAGAAATAATTATTCCATCGGGTCATTCTTCCGTTAAAAGCATAGTTAACATCTTTTTCGCCTGCTGCAACCGCAATTTCTTTTTCTATTAAGGGATTAATTTGTGTATTATAAATCTCAGGAGCAAATACAGTTGCAATTACTGTAGCAATTAAGATGACGAAAATGAATCCTTGTTTTTTTTTGCTGAAAAAATAGGAAAAAATAATAAGAGAGCACAGAAAAACGCCCCATGACGAAACTTGTTTTATTGCCACCAATCCCAGAATAGCAGCCATGAAAACTATTCCTGTTTTTATATATGGCTTTTCAGTAGCTGCTGCTTTTATAAAAAAATAAGAAGCCGAAATAAATCCGCACAAAATATAAATGGCATAGGACATTATATCTGCATAGCCGCCCTGTAGCCGCATGGCCCCCCCCCTGCCTTCGGCAAGATATTCAAATGCTATGGGGTTAAAAAAAAATTCATAAAAAATCATCAGGTACGGAACTGTGCATGAAATAAGAAAAGTTTGTAAAATTCCTTCAAAATCTTTATATGAATTGATAAACCTCCTCAGGTAGAAAAATAACATAATTGGGGATATGTACTTGATTACTTCTCCCATAACATCTAGTGAAAAATACAAGGGTAACATAAGCGCTGAATTTAAAAAAACAAGAATTCCAAATCCGAAGAATAATTTATCCGGTTCTAATGATTTTTTCTCTTTCAATTTTCCCGAAAGACTGCTTGCAATTATTAAAAATGGAGTTGCAACCCCTACAATATATAGCGGTGATAGAAATGGCGAAACACCTTTCAACCCATGAAATAAATCAATAATTGGTCTGATGAGAACGAGAATGACAAACCACTTTCGTGACCATTGTAATTGTTTTAACCAGGCATACCAATTTTTAAATGTCAAAACAAAATTATAATTGAATTATTTTTTTTGAAATTGCATCATACGAAAGCCATTGTGATGTCGAAATTATCCTGTTTTTGCGGTTTTCGAGTTTTATTGTTTTATTGTTTTTTCTAACTTCGTTATATGCTTTTTCAATTGTTTTCTCCATAGTGTCTTTTTCATAATACCATCCTGTAACATTTTCCTGAACCAAATGACTTACACTTTGTTTATTTTCAAGAAGAACCTGCAAGCCTGTGCCCATCGACTCCTGTATGCTTATTGCAGCTTTAACCCACAAGCCTGCATCTGCAGCTGAATAGAATTGCCTGATTTTTTCGTGACTAAGAAACGGGAAACAATGAAAAATTTCGACAACAGGTTGTTTGGTAATAAAAAAATTTAGTTCATCTGAATAACTGTCGTTCATAAAACCGATAATTATATAATGAATGTCAAGTCCTTTTTGCTTTAATGAAGAAACTGCTTGTATTATTTCTCCGATGTTTTTTCTTTTATTTACACGTGTGGAAGTGATAAGAACAAATGCTTCTTCACTTATTTTCAACTCTTTTCGCGTAGCATTATATGAGTTTTC
>CAMDBK010000001.1 GCA_945889235.1 Chitinophaga pinensis | reverse complement strand
TCGGTAGAGGAATTGGCAACGCTGCAATGGTTAAGGTCATAAACCACTACTTCATACCATCCCGCCCACAGGCTGTCAATAGTTACCAGTGTATCGGAGGTATTAAAGCCTTTAAGTTCTGAACCCATATTGTTGTAAGCATTACTCATGCTGCTGTTGATGTTTATCCGTGCAGGATTATTGTTTTTACTGTTAAGGGTAATGCTTACATGGTAGGGCGGGTTACCGTCCTGAATGTGTATAGTCATTGTTCCGTTGTTGTAAGAGCAGGCGGTGTGTGCGCTTCCGGGATATTGTTCCAGCTGATGAATAATTATTATGATTACTGATTTGCAGTAGCTGCAATTACCTGTACACCACCTTCACCGTAAACAGCTTACCGCTTGCAGTTGTACTTTAACAACTTATTCTATAATAATTTTGCCCGTATAAATCTTAGTATCTTTTATCAGCTTTACTGTATAACTGCCTTTTGAGGTATAAGTAATATCAAAAAAAGGAGTTTCAGAACATTCTTGTTCCGCAGTCATTAGTTAATGTAATTTCTGCTTCATACAAGCCTGCTGCAACTTCATCACCGTTTTCATTTTTACCGTTCCAATAAACCGATTCTTGAAATCCGTTTACGCTACTGAAATTATACTCTTTTACCAACACCTGATCCATGTAATTCCACACTTTAAAATTCACATTGCTTACATTATAAAGGTTGGTTATGCCAAAAGGATTATTTTCTGTGTGCGGATTATTTACTTGGTTAGCCCACATCTCACCAGATGTTCTACTACAACTTGGTTTACATTTCATTAATGAAATATCATCAATTAAAACATAAGAAGAGCAATCCCCGCTATTTTGCACCAATTCAATTGCGAACCAATTATGAGCAGCACTATACGCATCATTAGGAGCAATAAAAGTCCCCCAGATAAAATGCCAATCTCCAATGGGGTATAGAGTCCTGTCAATTTTGAAACTTGTAACAAGTTGAATATCCTGTCCCCAATCATTAATTCCAGTTTTATGTTCACAATCACCATCATTTAAATACCTTATTTTGTTAGTAGCGAGATACACATTTAAATATGCATCGTTGTAATCTAGAGGACTAATTGGGGAGGGGGAGGTTGAATTGCCCAATGTTCTTATATACATAGCTACAGTATATTCTTCACCTGCATCCAAACAATTTTCCGGGTTTCCAAATAGGTTACTGCAATTTCCTAAAGGTTGTTGTGTGAGTTCACAACACCTCATTCCAATATAGTCTGTTCCACTATGAGCGTTAATTGGTGTCCATGTGTTATCGAGTGGGTCAGGACTAAGGCGTTCGTCTAATTTTAAGTGCGATACTGAATAACCTTGCCCATCAATATATAATTCATGGCTATACCAGTCTGGAGAATGATAATCGGTTCCATTATCTGGTTCAGGTCCGTTGGCCCCCCCATTCCTATCCTCCCACTCATCTAAACAGCCTGCCCACCCCAAATCATTTGGAATAGCATCGTCATGACAATCATCATGGTTCTCTTTTTTTTCAAAACTTGCATTTCCTAATTTATTTTGAGCAAATAAGAAAATTGGACAAAACAACAATATGAATAGGAATACTCTCATGGAAAATTATTTTTTATAAATTTCAAACGAATAATTCAACAAAATATCTATGCTTCTCGATTGTCTGTAATATCCGCAAACTGAAAACTTATTTTTGTTTACTATATAAGCTATTCGTATCATCGGATAAATTGTATTTAAGCCATCATACATGTTACTGAAGTCATAATAGATACTTTTATTAAGGTAAGTCATCTTACGATACGAAAATGTATACGCTGTAATATTAGCACCGACTCCAAATTCCCAATTATTTTTACTCAGTAAGAAAACAACGGGTATTTCTATACATACAGGAAAATAATAATAATCAGTAATATCTGGATAATGATTAGGATATAAATTTGATTGTAATTCTCTCAATCTAAGAGTATCAGTAGAATAACTACTGCTTCTCATTATTAACATCAGCCCGGTTTCAATATTGAAACTTTTATAAATTTTTATTTTTAACTCAGTGCTGATAGCACCACCTAATGCAATATTTCTATCGTAATATGATAAAAGAGGTCTGTCAAATGGATGGGTGGATGGGTCTATAACCTCTTTAAATGGAAAATTGGCATTCAAACCAGTAGAAACATACCATTGCAATTTTTTAGCAACGGAATCATTTTGTGCTTTACTTCCCATTGAAATAAATAATATTAACAAGAAAAGAATAACCGCTTTACGGTTTATAAAAGAATTAATTAAAATCATGTTACTTAGATTTTAATTGTTCAACTTCCTTTTCCAGATCTATGATATAAAGAGTTAACTCTTCAACCTTCTTTAGTAATAAAGAATTGAACTCTCCTAACTCAAGTCCGTTTTTAAGAACATCTTTTTCACTTGGTATATCAGGTAAATGACCATATTTATTTATGTAATTTTCAACTTCAGCCAGAGGTTTTAGCTTGTAACTATCTTCAAAAACATTATCATAAAAGTCACTTAATGTTACTTTAAACTTTCTTGCCTGAATTTCACCCTTCCCATTCATCCTTATATTTTCAGTAGCCCCATTGAAAACTTGTAATGCATTTGCTGCATCATCATCAACTTGAATTTTTAAACCATTATTACCTCCTGTTACTTCAACAATTAACCCTGGTTTATTCTGACTTAAAATATGAGTTTTAGCAAGAGGAAGAGCTATTCCAATTCCAACCTGACCAAAATTATCTATCCTCATACCCACAGCTCCATTTGTTTGAGGTCCTATTACTAATCCAGAGCTACCATTGTGTCCTGCACCATCAGTTCCTGCACCATCTGACCAAAAAAGCCCCACATCACCCTCTTGTGATAACCAGTTGAAACCAGCACCACCAAGTTTGGGTGAAGTAAATAATTTGTTGTCGCCATTTGTAGACTGCCATGTAATTCCATTGGTACCTGTTGCGATAAATTCAGCCGCATAATCATCTGTTCCGGTTGCCAATACTTTTAAATTTGGACCATTCCCAATTTGAACTGCATCTGTATTAATACCAAGACGGGTGTTAATTTTCATGTCACCATCAACGTGTAATCTATGAGTTGGATTAAACCAACCAATACCAACATTTTCATAAGAACATAGAGAAATATTATTTTCACCCGGCTGCGGGTCTTGAGCTTCTATCCATGGCCAAACCCAATTCGGGCAGGTAGGTAGATGTGCAGGACCGATTAAAGTTTTGAGTCCACCATTTATATCCGCTGCTATCAATTTTAAACCCATTGGATTTAAGGTATCCTGAGGTGAAACATGTTCAAGACTCTTTATTATTATATTTCCATTCTTCCCCACCACCATCCTCACCGTATCATTAGTAACAATGCGCAGATTCTGGTCATTAACAGTTCCAAGAAATGAAAGACTGTCACCAACATTACCTTTCTCACGCCATACATTATGCAGCGGTTTGGGCTTATCAAGGGTAAACATAACAGCGGCTGCGCAGCCGTTTTCATCGGCAACCAATACAGCCGAAATAGTTTCGGGTACTAAGTTGGCGGCAGTAGCTTGCGTTGAAACAGCAGGAGGAAAGCCTTCATTTTCGGTGTTCAGGTTCTCATCCTCCATTTGCACAAATCCGCTTGCCCCTGTAAGCTTTACCGGAAATGCTCCGTCAGGCGCTTGCAGCCAGTAATAGGTATACTCACCGCTTCCCCCGTTAACGATGGCAGTCATTTCAGCATCTATACAGGTATCGCAGCTGTAGTAATAGCCATTGGGATATTCAGTACCTGTTACGGTAAGCTGCGGTACTTCTGCATTGCGCAGTTCGGTAGAGGAATTGGCAACGCTGCAATGGTTAAGGTCATAAACCACTACTTCATACCATCCCGCCCACAGGCTGTCAATAGTTACCAGCGTATCGGAGGTATTAAAGCCTTTAAGTTCAGCGCCCATATTGCTGTAAGCATTGCTCATGGCGTTATTGATGTTGACCCGTGCAGGATTATTGCTTTTACTGTTAAGGGTAACACTTACATGGTAGGGCGGGTTACCGTCCTGAATGTGTATAGTCATTGTTCCGTTGTTGTAAGAGCAGGCGGTGTGTGCGCCATCGGGGTATTGTTCAATGCCCTGTGCAGTAATAGTAAGTGCAGCACGCGCTGCAACCAGCGCAGTATCGGAAAGTGTATTACCGTTGGCATCGGTAACCAGTACCGTGTAATTGCCTGTTTCGGTAAGTTCAAAATCATCATTATTGATTTCAAGCAGGGTACCGTCTTTCTGCCATTGATAGGTATAAGGTGGAGTTCCTCCGTTAGCATCTGCCTGCACCTTGCCTTCATTTTGCCCGTTGCAGGTATAAATAGTGCTGCTTACGTTCAGGGTAAAAAGGGCGGGTTGCAGCAGTGTAATTACGGTATTAGTCATCAGCCCCTGACTGTCGGTAATGCGTACGCGGTATTGTCCGGCTGCAAGGCTGTCGCGGTTTTGTGCGTTGGCGCCTGCCTCGCCTTGGGCAAGGTCTTCCCACCAAAAGGTATAAGGCCCGGTGCCGCCCACTGCTTCAAGGTTAATCCATCCATTGGCGCAGCCGTTGCAGCTTACGTGATAGCCACCGGCATATTCTGATTTTGTAACAATCAGTTGCGGATGATTTCCGTTTCCTTCACCGGGCAGGTTAAACACAAGCGTATCGGTGCAGCCTGCCGCATCGGTAACAACGGCAGTAATAAGGCTGTCGGCATAAATGCTGTCAATTCCGGCTGTGTTATTTTCATCATTAAACATAGCCCATTCAAAGTTGTAAGAGCCGGTACCGCCTGTTGCAACCAGGGTGGCTTGCCCATCGTGACAGGCTGCACAGGTAAAAAATGTTCCGTTGGGATATTGATACAGATTGGCTTCAAGCTGCAAAGCAGGTGGTTCATTCAGCACAATACTGTCGAACTTTACACACCCATTATTATCTTCAATGCGCACCATGTAAAAATCTGCAACGGCATTACTCACATCTTGGGTAAAGTCGCCTGAGTTCCAGGTATAATCATAAGGTAATGCGCCTCCGCTTACTTCCAAATCAATGCTTCCGGTTTCAGCGCCATTGCAATTAATGTTAAAGCCAAACGAGTTTTCCCATGCGCTGATGCTGCTTTGCAGCGCAGGGGGTTCCGTTACCGTTAGTGCGAGCGAAGCAAAGCAAGCTCTCGAATCAGTAACGGTAACGGTATATTCACCGGTAACTAAATCAGCGATGCTGGAAGTAATACTATCGTTACTCCATAAATAAGTATAAGGTGTTTCACCGCCCGAAACATTGGCAACAATTTCTCCATCGCTTCCACCGTTGCAATGTATATTATAGCCGCTGTAACTCGGACTGTAAAGTGAAATATCAATAGCCGAAGGCTGCAATAATGTTATTGAAGCGGTGGCGGTATCGCTTAAACTGTCAATTACCAGTACCGTGTATTCACCGGCTGCAAGGTTTTCACGGTCTTGGGTGGTTACTTCATCATTCCATAACACAGTATAAGGACCTGTTGCATTGGTAACGGTTAAGTCAATGCTGCCGTCTTGCGCACCGTTGCAACTGATAGTATATCCGTTGGCATATTCGTAAGGGGTTAGGGTTACCGAAAGGGTTTGGGCTTGTGAATTGACAATTGATAATTGATAATTGACAATTAAAAAGAGCAGCAGGAACTTTTTCATAAAATTTGTTTTACTTTTTTAAAAATTGAAATCATCAGTTACCTCGCTTCCCGCTACAACCGTAACCGGATGCACTTGGGGCAAAGCACCTGAAGGTGGCGGCATTTGCGCCTTCACGTTTTGCGCTCCTGCGGGTATATTGCCAATGCTGTAAAGCCCTGCCGGGTTGGTTACCGCTGTAAGCAATGGAAATCCCTCAATGCTTACTGTTGCTCCGCTTACGGGTATACCTGTAAGAGAAACAGTACCGCTTACGGTGCCGGTAACCGCCACCGGTGTAAGCTCAATATCCAGCCCGGTTATGTTGCCTGCCGTTACCACTATGCCCGGCAGGGTTTGGGCGGTGTATCCGGCTTTGCTTGCTTCCAGGGTATAAATTCCGGGAAGCAGGTAAGTAATCAGGTAATCGCCATTGCTTTCACTCAGTATGGTTTCAGAGGTTTGCACTACTTTCAGTTCCACATCCTCTATTCCGTTGCCTGTATTCAGGTCGGTTACTTTCCCTTTTACCGAAAACTCATCGGGGTCAAGTGTTTCACCTTTTGCCGGGATATAAACCACACCCCATTCACGTGCCTGCCGCCTCATGCTGGGCTTATCGCCCTCATCAAAATTGGTTTCTATTTCGTTCCAGCATTTGAGAACCAGTTTATCAGCTTCTGTGTTATCGGTTACTAATGCCTGCTGCGCGTTATCATACGCTGTTTTGGCGGCAGCCTGGTTCAGGTTCTTGGTTTTAAAATCAGCGGTAGCGTTGTCCAGTTCAGCCAATGAAGGAAAGGTGATGGGTACACCCCCGCCTGCTACACGGGCAGTTTCGCCATCGTGTGCATGTTCACCCCAGTCTAATATATCCTGTTCGCTGCTTAGCTTTGGCGTGCCTGTTTCATTCATGTCTAAGCTATACAGGGGGCGCTGCGCTGCATCAATTACCCCACGCCTTACTGCCCGTTGCAGGGCTTCATAAAAATCATCCACTACCCAGCCGGCAAGCTGTTTGGCTGTTTTTACCAATGCGCTGGCTGCACCCTGTGCCGACAGGGCAGCGGCAATAGCCAGTATCTTACTTTTGTAAGTAGGAAAAAACAAATCGAACCGCATAATGGTAGCGGAGTTAAGCGGCACCTCAGCGGGAGGTGTTACTGTTTTGCGGTCGTTGATCATGCGCAGGGCGCGGTAGCGTTTGGGGTTGGAGTTAGGTAATTTGCGTGATGGCATGGGTTTATGATTTAGTTTTTCTTGTTTTTAAGCTTATTTAATATGCTTGCCAACCGGACAGCGGGCAAATTCAATTTGAGTAATGCACTTTCTGACCGGATACCGGGTAAACTGGATTTCAGCAATGCACTTTCCGACCTGACAGCGGGTGAATTGAATTTAGGATGTGCATTTTCCGACCGGAAAGTGGATGAATTGAATTTCGGTGATATACTTTCTGACCGGAAACACCATGAATTCAATTTCGGCAGTGCACTTTCCGACCGGAAACAGTAGTGTGAAGTAGGTTGGTTATGCATCATCCGTTTGGTTAAAAGATGACCGAAAAGTAGAAGCGCCCCCGCGAATGTTAAAACCAAAATGAAGCAGTTAATGAGAGCAGGCAGGGACGATAAAATACTGCTGTAACAGGCCGGCAAGGATTTAAAATACCGGGCAACAGCAAGTATAAATTCCGCACAGCATAAGGCATTGCGCAACAGCAGAAAAATAAAAACCGTTGCAGTTTCATTTTTATCCTACCTTTGTAAAACACATTGTTAATGCCGAACTTATGCGCCAGCGCAACAGTGATTTGCAGGAATTAATCCAGAGCCTGGACCGGAGCGAAACCCAATTTTGCCTGGCACGGCTAAAGGAATATCCCGCGCAAAACCGTCCCCGCCTGCTGCTCTTATTTAATGGGCTGCACCAGCCGGGCAACGCCAGTGAAGAAAAGCTGAAATCCACCCTGCTGAAAAAAAACCCCGGATGGGATTTTGCACATTACAAAAACCTGCTGACTGCCTTGGTACACCAGAGTTTAACAGGTTTCCGTAAAAGTGATACCGTTGAAAACCATCTGCTATACCTGCTTGAACTGGAGAAAGTATTGTACGGAAAAAACCTGTTTGTGCAGTGTAGCAGACTGCTTGCCGATGCCCGTGAACAGGCAGAAAAATATGAATATCATTTAACCGAACTGGAACTACTAAAACGGCAGGGCGCACTACTCAAAGACCTTTTTCCTGATGATTTCCGCAATGAATTGAATCGCATTGCAGCCCGAAGAAAAGAATTGAACCGCCTTATTGCCAATGAAACAGAGTACCGTACCCTGTGTGAGGTTATTTTTCTGCTTAAACGCAAATACAACTTGTGCCGCACCGCTGAACTGAAAAAGGAACTGCTGAAAATACAACACAATACGCTGCTAAAGAATAAAAACAAGGCTCTTAATTTTCGTTCGCAACGGTTTTATTATAATGCGCAGTCGCACCTCAATGAACTATTGGGTAATCATGAAAAAAGTTTTGAATACCTGAAGCAAAATAACCGCTTGTGGCAAGACCATGTTCACCAGCAAAAAGAAAAGTCAGATGCCTACCGCGCATTTCTTATCCACTTCTGTAATACCTGTTTTTTGTTAGACCGCTATGTTGCAGCCAAAGAAATATTAACCCTTGCACAAAATATTACCGTGCACGGCACCACCGAAAATGCCCGTTGGTTCTGGCAAATAAAATTAAACCAGTTGCTGCTTTGCCTCAACACAGCTGACTTTGCTAATCTGCCCACACTGCTGAGTGAAATTAAAAAGGGGCTAAAAACTTATAAAGTTCCTGATTCATTTGCTCTCTCACTTATTCACAACGCAGCCGTATGCTGTTTTGTAATTGATGATTATGCCGAGGCTTTGCGCTGGCTGCTGCGCATAAATGAATTTGGGCGTACAGGCGAGCGGCAGGATATACGGGATTTCAGCTTGCTCTTTACCCTTGTTGCATGGTACGGTGCGGGTAAGCATGATTTGGTTGAAAATCATTTGCGCAGTGCCAAACGGTTTTACAAAAAAACCAATTTGTTATATCCCTTGGAGACAGTGATATTAAGTCTGCTCAACCAATTACTTACCACCTCATCCCTTGCTGATACCAAACGCATAGCCCAAGCCATGCAACCGCAGTTTGCCCAACTCAAAAACCGCCCGCTGGGTACTGCAGAGCTTAACATGTGGCTGCAAAGCATGGCAAAAGCAAAGCCAATGCAAAAATTGTGTTAAAACCTATTTCAAAAAGTATCGTTAAACAACATACCTTATTCCCCCCTTATGTCTGAATCAAAAAGCTATTACCTGTTCAAAAAACTCAGCAACGACAGGCTGAGCCTCATTTTCAATGGCGAGGTAAACGATAAAATCACTGACGGAATAATCCGTCTAACCGATTTTAATGTCAACAGTCTTCAGGATTTATCAAAAATGCGCAACCGTGTAAACTACATCATGGTAGAGTGTTTTCAAAACCTCGTGCGCCACGGCAAACCCGATAACCCCGATGGACTGGACGACAGCACCCTGTTCTCAACCCGCGTAGTGGGCGAAGCCAATTACATCAGCTCCATCAATCTTATTGATATGGAGCGGGCAAACATGCTCCGCGAAAAACTGCAACAACTCAACACCCTTGAAAAAGATAAACTCAAAGCCCTCTATTTCGAAATTCTGGAGAACAAACAGTTTAGTGCAAAAGGCGGTGCCGGGCTCGGACTGATTGAAATAGCACGCAAAGCCGTTCCGCCCATTGATTTCCATATCGAAGACATAAACGGAAAGTTTTATAACTTTTACCTCTCACTTAAACTCGCATCAAAAGAAGACCTCATGCAGCGCGAAGTAGGAGAAACACTCCGCTTCACCCGCCAGTTTGACGATGAGATAAAGAACTCAAACATACTCATGGTCTACAAAGGCGACTTTTCAAAAGACTCAATTCTACCCATCATCAACATCATTCAGGAGCGCATGTATTCGCCCGATGAAAGCTCACGAGGAAAAAGTTTATATTCTATTTTGGTCGAGCAGTTGCAGAATGTTTCAAGACATTCATTAGATTCGCAGAACAAAGAAGGTCTTTTTATGATTACATTTGATGACCAGAACTACACCATAAGCACAGGAAATATGGTAACCTCTGAAACTAAAAATATACTGAGCGAAAAGATTACAGGGCTTAACAAACTCAATAATTACGAGTTAAAAGACCTGTACAAAAAAACATTGAAAGAAGGAATGTTCAGCGAAAAAGGCGGAGGAGGTTTAGGCCTTATTGAAATAGCCCGTGAAAGCAGCGGACCACTTGCATACTCTTTTGACGATGCGGATAACAACATGAGTTTTTTCACCTTAAATGTAACATTCTAATCCGATGGCAAACAACATCAATATACCTGCAACAGAAGATACACCCGCTATATCACTGGATGCCGGCAACGGACAACTTCTTATTTCAGGAAAAGCCCTGCCCGAAGATTCACAGGCATTTTTTAAACCCGTTTATGAATGGCTGAGCGAATACTACCAATCACCACTTGATTCAACTGAACTTCACCTTCACCTTGATTATATCAACTCCTCATCAACCCGCCATCTGTTCAACATCATGAGCGGCATGCAGGAATTGATAGACAAAAACAAAACAGCCAAAGTAATCTGGCATTGCAAAAACTCAGACGAAATGATGAAGACCAAAGGCGAAGAATTGCAAAGCATCATAGATATTCCCTTTGAAATTCAGGTAGCATAGTTTCGTCATGCTGTCCCGATAGTTATCGGGATTGTTTCAGCATCTCACAAACCTATTAATTAATAAAAGACCCTGAAACAAGTTCAGGGTGACGATTAGAACCAATGAATTACAGAACACGCTACTTTATTTACGGAGCCCTTTTTGGCTTCTGTTTTCCTGTAATCTCAAGTATTTTAGATGTTCTTATTCAGGGTCTCCCTTTTACAATAGACAGCATAAAACAGGTTCAACACACACAGCCCCTGCATTGGGTTATTGACAGCGCACCCTTGTTTCTGGGGTTGTTTGCCATGCTTGCCGGAATAAAACAGGATGAGGTAATGCAAATGAATCAAAACCTTGAACAGAAGGTGCAGGACCGCACCCGTGATTTGCATGAAAAGAACAGTGAACTTTCACTAGCACAAAAAGATCTAAGCAAATCACTTGAAAAAATATCGCAGAGTATAGATTACGCGCAGCGCATACAGTTAGCATTGATTTCAAATGCCGAACAAATGAAAACCGATTTTCCCGGTTCCTTCTTTTTGTTCCGCCCGCGTGATGTGGTAAGCGGTGATTTTTTATGGTATCATAAATCAAACGGATATATATATATAGCAGCGGTGGATTGTACAGGGCACGGAGTTCCCGGTGCATTTATGTCACTGATAGGGTACTGTCTGCTCAACAAAATAACCAGCGAAAATAAACATGCCGGCACAGCCGAAATATTAGACACCATACACATAGAGATACAGAAAACACTGAATCAGAAACGCGATTCAGAAGTGCACGATGGAATGGAAATGGCACTGTGCCGCATTGATACCAAACAAAAAACAATTGACTTTTCAGGAGCCGGAATGGGACTGTGTTATATAAGTGCTAACGGAGATATGAAAGAAGTGAAAGCAGATTTTTTCAGTCTTGGAGGCTTCCATTTCAAACCCGGATTCAAGTACTCCACACAAACTATTCCCTACCAAACAGGCGACCGCATCTATATGTTCAGCGATGGCATAACCGACCAGTTTAATGCCAATGATGAAAAGTTCGGACTTACCCGCCTGCGCAAAAACATGGCAGCTAATTATACCAAACCCTCAGCCGAACAGGAAAAAGCCTTTTCAGTTGAAATTGATAACTGGAAAAAATCAGCCCGCCAGCTGGATGATATGATGCTGGTAGGAGTGGCGGTGTAAAAACAATCTATATATCATATCGTTTTGTTCCATCCGTTTCAAGAATTAAATCAGCACCATAAGCCATTGACGGAGTCATATATCCGGTTTTGAAATTTCCGTTCAACACTTTTTCTGCAATGTTTACAGCGGTTGCAGCGGTTAGTGTGTATCCTTCGGGTGTTTGCATTCCGGCTGATTTCTTTTCTCCTTTTGTATTTATTACTTCACCGTAAAAAATACTGTAACCGTTTTTTCGTTCCTGTTCATCGGGCCCGGGTTTGCGTTTATTTACTTTCGCTTTCAGGTAATTTTGCACGAAAGAAGTTGATAATAACCACCCGATATAATTTCCCATCTTCATAGATTTCACCATTGCCGGAGAAGCAGACATATATGTTTCAATAGTTGGAATTTTGGTGCTGTAATAAGCTGTTGACACATCACCCCAGGGAATAGTGGCGCAAAGAATTTTCTTTTCACCGAACGGAAATTCGCGCACATCGTGTGCATTTGGAACAGATATAATTTTTCCGTTTTTGCGCATTGCTCCTCCTGCTCCAATGTTTTCAACCATGGTTAATGAAGTTCCGCGTGACATTTTTCCCAGGCTTGTAAAAGCAAGTTTAAGACTTGTTGCATCCGGTAATTGTTTTTTCAAATAAGCAGCCATGCAATCACTTGGTACTACATCAAAGCCGGTTCCGGGCATCAACATTATTCCTGCTTTTTTTGCTTCTTCATTTCTTGTTGCCGAACCTTCAAACACTGCTATTTCGCCTGTAATATCAAGATAATGTGTTTGCGTTTGCAAACAGGCATTAATCATTTGTTTGTAAGTATGTGCAAACGGTCCGCCACAGTGGAGCAACACTTTTTTTCCTTGCAAAGCAGCGAGCAGTTTTTCTTTTTCGTTTACATCAAACACTACATATTCGAGTCCAAAACGATTTGCAAGTGTTTTTAATTTTTCTTCGTTACGACCTGCCAGCAAAGGTTTCCAGCCTTTCTTTACTGCATTCTCTGTAATTAATTCTCCTGTGTAGCCGTAGGCTCCGTAAATCAGTAAAGGGGTTTGTTCCATCTTTTATTTTTTTACAAAAATGGTTTAATTATTTTTATGGCATCAAAATTGTTTTTGCTGACCACATCTCACAAAAAAATTTACACATGAAAACCTTGAAAAATAAAATTGCACTTGTAGCATTCAGCATTGCTGTTGCACTTACATCTTGTACCACCGAAGATCTTAATTTTGATAAACGCGATGATTACACAGGCAACTGGATTTGTCAGGAAAGCAGTTCTCAACTCGGAACATCTTCATATAACGTTAGCATTACAAAATCTACTACCGACAGCACCGCTATTTTAATCAGCAACTTTTATAATCTTGGTTTTTCAAAATCTGCAAAAGCAATTGTAAGCGGTAATTCACTTACACTAAATGCACAGTTGGTAGATAACCTCAATGTTGCGGGAAGCGGTGTTCTCAGTGGCACACACATTAATATGACGTATACCGTTTCAGCCGGTGGAACAGATAATGTTACTGCGGTTTACAGCAAATAATTTTTTTCTTTTCAGTTGTTCATGTTTTAGTTTCTTAACGAGTCAAAAGAATTCGTTTACTTTTGCGTCCTAACTAAAACGCAAAATCATGAACAAGCTATTTGCCCTCTTCATGGCAGCCGCAATTTTTGCAAGCTGCACGAATAAAGAACAGGAAGAAAAACTGAAACAACTGGAAGCAGATAACCTTAAACTGCAGGAGCAGATTGGTGGTGATGCACATACTATCAACGATTTTGTGAATGCCTATAACGAGATACAGTTTAACCTCGACAGCATAAAAACAAAAGAAGGAATCATTACTGCCAACACTGCAACCGGTGTGGAGATGGGTGCCGACCGCAAAGAACAAATCAAACAGGATATTCAATTGATTTATGACTTGTCGCTTAAAAACAGAAAAAAGATTGATGAGTTGCAGAAGAAACTGAAAAACGAAAAAGGCTATACTTCCAATCTTAAAAAGATGATTGAGAATTTAGAAAAGCAATTAGCTGAACGTGATGCACAGATTAATTCATTGAAAGACGAGTTGGCAAAATTGGATATTGTAGTTGAAAACCTTACTGCACAAGTTGACCAACTGGCAATGGAAAGCGAAGGAAAAACAAAAGTGATTGAAGAAAAAGTAAGCGAATTGAACACAGCTTATTATATTCTAGGAACCGAAAAAGCACTGAAAGAATCTAAAATCATTACCAAAGAAGGCGGCTTTATTGGTATGGGGCGCACAGCAAACATCAACAAAGATTTTGACCAGAACCTGTTTACCAAAGTAGATGTAACTAAAACCGGAGCAATTGTAATCAATGCTAAAAAAGCAAAAATTGTTACCGACCATCCTACATCATCTTATACATTGCACGCTGATAAGAAACACGCAGATAGTTTGAGCATCAGTGATTACAAAGCATTCTGGCGCTCGTCAAAATACCTTGTTATTGTTACTGAGTAAGAAAAATAAAATAGAAATCTAATTCCAATTATAAATTTAAAACCCAAAACAATAAGTATGAAAAAAATATTCTATTTCGCATCAGTTGCAGCATTAGTAGTAATAGCAGCATCTTGTGATAAAGCAAAAACAACAACATCAGGAACAACCACATCAGACAGCATTGCAGCGTCTACAACTATTGACAGCATAGCTGTAAAACCAAAATAATACAGTGCTTTGTTACTTAATCTTTGAACAAACCCTTCCTTAAAACGAGGGGTTTGTTTATTATACAAATCTATGAACGACATTTCCCACATTTTAAATCATCTTGGTGAAGAGCGCGAAAAATATTTCGGCTCGGTTTCACCACCTATTTTTCAAAGCAGTAATTTCTGTTTTACAACGGTTGCAGAAATGCGCGAAGCATTGAAAAACGAAGATAGCGTTCCGTTTTACACGCGTGGTGTTAATCCAACAGTTTCTATTCTTCGCGAAAAAGTTGCCGCATTGGAAAGTGCTGAAGATGCGTTGATTTTTGGTAGTGGAAGTGCCGCTATGGCTGCAGGTGTGATGAGTTGCGTTAAAGGTGGTGAACATGTTATTTGTGTGAAAAAACCGTACAGCTGGACTTACAAACTGCTTAATAAATTACTCATTCATTATGCTGTTGAAAGCACGATGGTGGATGGAAGGGATATTGAAAATTTCCGTGCTGCACTAAAACCAAATACCAGACTCATCATTCTTGAAAGTCCGAATTCGGTAACATTTGAAATGCAGGATATACGCGCGGTGGCTGCGTTAGCGAAGCAACACAACATTACCACGCTGATTGATAACAGTTATGCAACACCCATTTTTCAACGCCCGATTGAAATGGGAATTGATATGACGGTGCACAGCGCGAGCAAATATTTTGGAGGCCATAGTGATATTGTTGCAGGAGTGTTGACAGGAAGCAAAAAGAAAATTGCAGAAATTTTTCAGAGTGAGTTTATGACACTGGGTGGAATAATTTCTCCTAACGATGCATGGCTGATGTTGCTTGGTTTGCGCACCTTGCGATTACGTGTAGAGCGCACGAACACTACCGCTGCAAAGGTTGTTGAGTTTTTAGAAAATCATCCTAAAGTGGATAAAGTATTTTTCCCTTTTTCAAAAAGTAATCCGCAGTATGAACTGGCAAAATCACAGATGAGCGGAACAGGCGGAATGTTTTCGGCACAACTGAAAGCAAAGGATATTACAGCGGTTGAAGCGTTCTGCAATTCATTGAAACGTTTTCTTCTCGCGTGTTCATGGGGCGGACATGAGTCATTGATTTTCCCTACCTGCACATTGTATGATTCACAGAATTACGGAGCAACAGAACTTCCATGGAATCATATCCGTTTTTATGTTGGGCTGGAAGAGCCCGAAGAAATAATTGAAGATTTAAGACAGGCACTGGAGAAGGTTTAGGCAACCCGTCACCCTGAACTCGTTTCAGGGTCTTGTTGTTAAAGTGTGAGATGCTGAAACAAGTTCAACATGACGGGAACTAATTTACTTCTTACTTCACTGCCACCACCGTTACCGGTGTGTACAGACAAGAAAAATCTGCCGTTCCGCCAAGGGTTGAATGGTTGTCCAGTTCTTTTTGTTTGTGCGAAATAATCTGCAAGAGCATTTCGCCTTTGGCTAATGTATCGGTTGCGCTGCCGGGAATTTCAAACACATTTTCAGTTGCAGATTTAGAATAAAAACTGATGTTTTGCTGTTTTGAATCACGCAAATTAATTTCATAATTATCTGCCTTATCGCCACCTGAAACGGAGAAAGGAATGGTTAAACTTTTGCCAAGATAAAATGTATCTGACTTTTCTGTAAACGTTACGTTTCCTGCGTTATAAGTTTCGGTAAGCACGTTTTCTTTGTTATCGGTATAGGTAACAACTATTTTTTTGTCGGGGCATTTTATGGGATAGGGTTCACCGTAATAAGCTCCGCCTAACAACATGGTTTTTTCCACCAGTTCAACATTGTTAGCAGTAATTTTTGAAGGTGCATTTAAAACCAGCGTTGTTCCTTTATCGCCTGCAAAACGGAAACCTGCATCTACCTGAGTTGTATAATCAGCTTCTTCAAATTTTATTTCGTAGTGGCGGTAAATCTGGTCCTGCGCCACATCTTTTGAGTTTCCGGTTTCGTTGCTTTTGCAGGCTGCAAAAACAATAGCAGCTATAAACATCAGTGGAAGAATATGCTTCATGCTAAAAGGGTTAATTGGTTAGGAACAAAAATAACTAATTTCGCCAAAAATTTAAACTATGGCACGCACCGATCTTTTCCAGGCACCCGATTATTATCTTATTGATGAGTTGCTTACTGATGAACAAAAACTTGTACGCGATTCGGTTCGCGCCTGGGTGAAAAAAGAAGTTTCACCTATTATTGAAGACGCCTGCCAGAAAGCTGAATTCCCAAAACATCTGATTAAAGGTTTGGCAAGCATTGGTGCATTTGGTCCCTACATTCCAACGGAATATGGTGGTGCGGGATTAGACCAGATTTCTTACGGATTAATTATGCAGGAACTGGAACGCGGTGATTCAGGAATTCGTTCCACTGCTTCGGTCCAAAGCTCGTTGGTGATGTATCCTATTTTTACGTATGGCTCTGAAGAACAGAAGAAAAAATATTTACCAAAACTTGCTGCCGGTGAACTAATGGGCTGCTTTGGTTTGACTGAACCCGACCACGGTTCGAACCCAAACGGAATGATTACCAATTTTAAAGATGCAGACGACCATGTGATTTTGAACGGAGCAAAAATGTGGATTTCCAATGCGCCCTTTGCAGACATTGCTGTTGTTTGGGCAAAAAACGAACACGGTGTTATACATGGTTTGGTGGTGGAAAGAGGAATGGCAGGTTTCACTACTCCAGAAACGCATGGCAAATGGTCGCTTCGCGCATCTGCAACGGGGGAATTGGTTTTTGATAATGTAAAAGTTCCTAAAGAAAATATTTTTCCGAACGTAAAAGGATTAAAAGGTCCGTTGGGTTGTTTGAATTCTGCGCGCTACGGAATTTCATGGGGAGTAATTGGTGCGGCAATGGATTGTTATGATGCAGCATTACGTTATTCAAAACAGCGTATTCAATTCGGGAAACCGATTGGTGCTTTTCAGTTGCAGCAAAAGAAATTAGCCGAGATGATTACTGAAATTACCAAAGCGCAATTATTGAGCTGGAGACTGGGAGTGTTGAAAAACGAACATCGCGCTTCGCCTCAACAAATATCCATGGCAAAAAGAAATAATGTAAACATGGCGTTGGAGATTACACGCACCGCCCGCCAGATGTTAGGCGGAATGGGCATTACAGGGGAGTACCCTATTATGCGCCACATGATGAATTTGGAATCGGTGGTAACCTACGAAGGCACGCACGATATTCATTTGCTGATAACCGGAATGGATGTTACAGGGTTTAATGCGTTTGAATAGTCGTATGATTGCGCCCTTTTTAGCAGACCTATGAAACGTATTACTGATTACCGAAAACTATTTGGCATTACAAGCGAAGCCAATCTTGCCGAGTTAAAAACCATTTACCGCAACTTAATGAAAGAGTGGCATCCTGATAAGTTTCAGGATGTAACTGCCCATGCTGAAGCGGAATTGAAAAGCAAAGAAATTATTGAGGCGTATCATTTTCTGGTAAGTCTTTCGCCCGAAACACATCTGCAATACAAAGCAGAATATACCGCCACTATAACGGCCTCGGGTATTGATGATTTCCGTTATAAAGGACAAACGCTGAAAGTTATTTTTACGGATGGAAGTGCGTATGAATATTTTGGTGTTCCTAAAAACGCTTACAACAAGTTCATCAATTCAGATAACCGAATCCGTTTTGCGAGACGACATATTTTTGAAAGTTACCCTTACCGAAAATCAACTAAAGCTACGGAGAATAAGTAGAGTACAGTACAGTAATTGCCGAACTCAAAATGACAAATACAAGTAAAGGATTCCAGTTATTCAATTCTACTGCGGATGATAAATCCGTTCCGCGCTTTTGTAAACCTCTTCTTTATTAAGCGAACGTTTCTTCAGTTTCTGCGCCACAAACAATTCCATCTGGTCATTGTAATGCTTGCTGTAAGGACGATTGGAAGCACCGTAGGAATGTATGCTTTCAATCTCAGGTCCGGCTTTGGTGAATTTTACTAATTGCACAAAACTATCGCCAATCCAAATGCGCATACGCCCGTCAGCCATTGGATTTGAATACGCTGCACGAATACAATCAGGACAACCATTAATAGGCAATGCTTTTCCACCTCGCTCCAACACCTGAACTTTTGAAAGCGGAATATCAATGCTGCCAAAGTATTTTATCAAATGCTCCTTCCCCTGGCGAATACTTTTTACTGCCATTTCAATTCTGTACTCTTTGCTTTTGCGCAGGCTGTCTTCTTTGCCACCGCTGTTTTCATACAACTTCAACATCGAAAGCAATACAATTGAAAAATTCATATCCAGCGTATCGGCACTGCGGTCAAATGCTTTTATCTTTTTTATGGCATCAGCTATGTCAGGATATTTTTCTTCATCCAACGTCATAAACTCATCCAATGGAAAATCGCGGAGGAATTTTATTTTTTGCGGATAGGTGTAGTCAAATTTTATACGTTTAAAATCTTCGTAGTTCACGCTTTTATATTGTTCCATCAGTTCATAAAAGCGAAGACTGCGGTTGTTTACTTCCAACTGATAACCCATGGTAGGGCTGTAGCAGGTGCCATCCAGATTACAATCTTTTCCTGTTCCGTCAAAAGCAGAATTATTTACGTTAAATACATAACCGCAATCAGGATTAATAAAACTGGCAAGTCCTTCCACAGGATAATATGAATTCCAAAGTGTGGCGGAGGTATCGCCCGGCACCACCATGTTCCAGTTGTAATGCAAATCGCGCACAGGAAACAATCCGTTGGCGATTAACATGATGTTATCTTTATCTGCGTACGTAACATTCTGATGTGCGATGCCCTGAATTTTCAACGCGCTCATAAATTCATCAAAGTTTTTCGCCTTGTTCATGCGGTACCATTGTTCACCCGCTTTCAGTGTAAGCAAGGCAGGCATGCGGAAAGCGAACACTCCGTGTTTGGTGACAAGTGTTGGTCCGTAAATGCTCTTCCAGTATTTTTTGCTGATGGCAAGAATAAATCCTTTCTTTTCTTTCTTCCCTATTTTCACCCGAAGCTTGGCATGTTTGGTTTCCAGTTTCATCCACTTGCCATCAAATTTGTAATAATTCTTTTTGCGCGGGTGCAGTGTTAGTTTGTACACATCAAGGCCGTCAACATGTCCTGTAGTATGCGCCCAGCCAAGGTTTTCATTCGTTCCGTGAAAAATGGAAATGCCTCCGTGAAAAAGTGAACCCGTAATATTCCAGCCCTCTTCACTGCACACATGAGCTTCGTACCATGAGAGTAAACCTTCCAGCGGCTGATGTGAATTAATATCTAAATACGAATTGCCATCGGTTGTCATTTTTGGACTGAACGCAATGGCGTTGGAACCCACACCTTCATCAAAATTTTCAGGAATTCGTGTAAGAATATTTCCATTGATAATATCATTGATGGTTCCGTCAACACCACCCATCAGAGCTAATCCCAGCATATAACCCGCCAGCGCGTCCTGCGGACGCACATTGAAGAATTTTTCTTTTACATACAACTCTTTCGGGTGCGCTTTTGCATACTCATTTGCTCCCTGACAATATCCTTCCAGTACACGTTTGTAATCCTCAGGAACATCTTTTTCATAATGCTCTTCCACAAAACTAACAACGTCCATTAACTGTGCAGCGTAATCAATTTTTGCACCCTCAACTCCTAAGTAACGTGCTAATTGTGATTTAGCGGCAAGCAACAGAAACTGCGCATTGGCAGTATCATCTTCCAGCGTTGCCCAGGCTAAACCGTAAGCAACTTCGGCATCTGTTTTTGCAAAAATGTGTGGAACACCAAAGGTATCGCGAACGATTTCAATTTTGCTAGGGTCAATGTTTTGTGAAAAACAGAACACAGAGTACAACAGAGCAAGCACAGAGGTGCACAGAGAGAAAAGTTTGCTGCGGTTCGTCATGCTGAACTTGTTTCAGCATCTTATTCTAAAGACCCTGAAACAAGTTCAGGGTGACGAAAAGATGCCAAGACGATTATTAGATTAAAGGTTCACAGGAATAAGTTTTGTTTTTGTGCAATCAAAATGTGTACGTTCTGTAATGATATTTTTAAATTCGTTGGGTGCATCTATTACCGCAAATTTTGCTCCGTTGTTATCACCAACACAAATCATATTCGGCTCAGTGTAATTACCATTTGCCTGTTCACATGCAGGATCTAAGTACCCATCAAAAATAATGTCGGGGCGGTTAACAGGGAACTTGTACAACAGCAATTTTCCCAAGTCATACTCAAGTGCAGGAGTGCTCATTGCTTTTCTGCTGATGTGATTATCATACACCCAAACACTTTTCGGATAAGGATTAAACTTTGTATCATCATATGGCTTCTGAACTAATTTGTAGCTGACAACGGCAATGCCCATAGTCTTGTTATTTTCAATGGTGTTGTCAAATATCTCCACTTCTTTGGTTGCCAAAATCATTACACCTGTTCCGGGCGGAACTTCGCCAACAATATTTCCTTTCGGAGCAAAATTGCGGAAGTTGTTTTCAATGCATTTGTTATGATACAAACGCACTTTAGAACCACTCTGCGTTAAGCCCGGCATATCAAATACCAACAGCCCGCCCGTGTTTTCATGAGCCAGATTATCATACACATCGGCACGGATGCAATTCTCTATTTCAATACCCGCAACGTTATGATAAGCCTCACAGTTTTTTACAACCACATCACGCGACTGACCAACATAAATGCCGGCATCCGATGCTCCTATTGCAATGCAATTATCCAATAACACCGAATCGCAATCAACAGGATAAAAACCATACGCTCCGTTTTTTTCCTGAGGCTCGCCTGTCCACTCAACTCTTAGATTCTTAAACGTTACACGTTTTATTTTTTGTGTTTTTATTCCGTCACCTTTTGTATCCTGAACAGTAAGGTCAAGCATAACAAGGTTCTCGCAGTTGTTTATTTTAAAACCTTCTGCACCTTCTGCTTGTCCTTCCCACGAAAGAATTGTCTTGTCCAACCCTGCACCTTTGATGGTAACATTCTTCTTCCCTTCTAATGAAAGACTGCCTTTAAATTTGTAATGCCCTTCGGGAATATCAATCACAGCGCCATCTTCGGCCATAATGAATTTTGTCTGAATATCTTTTTCAATATCCTGCCAGTCAGAGATTTTTTGTGTGGCTTTATCGCCACACGCAGCAAGGGAACAAATCATTACTGCAAGTAATAGGTTGCGGAAGTTCATGTTTTAAAAGGGTTTGGTTTTTTTAGAGGATTGCAAATGTGTGATTTAATTTGCAGAATGTGAAGTGTTTGATGGAAGATAATTTATACGAGCCGATAATTTACAGTCTGTAAATCCTGAATATTTTCTAAATTTGTAAGCCTTTAAATTTTCACAAAAGGTCAATTAATGTTGCGTAGCTTACTACTTCTCCTTCTTCTTTCCACACAATCATTTTTTCTTTTTGCGCAGGAATGTGGCGTTATTTATGTTTCTCCAAATGGTGCCAGCAGCGGAACTACGGGCACAAAAGCCAACCCCGCTTCACTCGATTTCGGCTTAACACTTGTTAGTCCTGCCAACAAAAAAATAAGAATGGCGGAAGGCAATTACCCCATTTCACAAACCTTGCAGATGCAGAGCAACCTCACCATCGAAGGCGGCTTTGATGTAACCACATGGATAAAAAGTAATGTCAACATCACGAAAATTATTCGTGATAATTCTAATCAGCTTACTACACCTCCGGCTCTTATCGGCATAAATTGTTTTAACCTCAGCAATTTCCGCTTAATGGATTTAAGACTGGAAGTGGCTGATGCAACGGGAAATAGCGTTACCGTTTACGGAATTTATATTTCAGGATGTACTGAATACACCGTTTCACGTTGCCATGTTACAGTGGGCGATGGCTCACCCGGATTACCCGGTGATGCAGGTATAACAGGCGTAGATGGTGGTGACGGTACAGGAGGTGAATCAGGTGAAAGTGTTGGGAATTGCTGCAAGGCCGGTGGTATCGGTGGTTCGGGTTCTTTTCCCGGAAGCAATGCTGGTGGCGATGCCGGTAACGGTGGCGACCAGGGCGGATTTGAAGTAATGGAACAATGTCTGCTTGGCTTTTGTCAATGGATAGTTACCCCCGGAAGCGAAACCACCAACCCCGGTCATCCCGGAACAAATGGACAGGGCTATGCTCCCGGACAAGGCGGACAAGGTGGACAAGGTTTATGTGAAGTTACCTATGCAAATACAAATTGTCTTGCTCAAGGGCTTAATCACGGTGTGCAGGGCTCAGATGGCTCAGATGGATTGGAAGGTTTTAACGGTTTACAGGGAACTGCAACTTTTGCCGGTGGATATTATGTTCCCGGTGATGGTGAGCAGGGTGATCCCGGACTTACCAACGGAGCAGGTGGTGGTGGAGGTGGTGGAGGTGGCGCCAAAGGTTGTGAGCCGGCCGCATTACAACCCTACATTCCAACACCCGGCCCAATTCCTTATCCCGGTGATACTGCTTATTTTACTTCAGGCAGCGGTGGCGGTGGCGGTGGCGGTGGCGAAGGTGGTGAAAAAGGTGGAGGTGGTTTAGGCGGAAGCGGTGGCGGTGGTTCATTTTGTGTCTTTGTTTTCAATAATGGAATTAACGGAATTGTGCAGGATTGTTACCTCGTTCCCGGTACAGGCGGACAAGGTGGTGCAGGCGGTGCAGGCGGTATTGGCGGACAAGGTGGCTTAGGCGGACAAGGTGGAAATCTTGGTGATTTTGGTCCCGATCATAGTTGCAATAACGGTGAAGGTGGTGATGGTGGTAATGGCGGACAAGGCGGACAAGGCGGTGAAGGCGGAAAAGGTTCTGACGGCATGAGCCGCGCTTTTTATGAATACGGAAGCCCCTCACAGGTTTTGCGTCCTTATAATTACAATCCTTTTGAACCCGAAATTCGTGTGGAGTATTATG
The DNA here is from genome assembly GCA_945889235.1 of Chitinophaga pinensis. Lineage (GTDB taxonomy): Bacteria > Bacteroidota > Bacteroidia > SXHM01 > SXHM01 > SXHM01. Next base: position 50,202 of record CAMDBK010000001.1, on the reverse strand, counting down.
GCTGCACCAACTCAACGGTAGTTGTTCAAACCGATACCACCGGAATTATTAACTGGATTTTCGGTTACGGTGCAACACCTCCCGGAAGTGAAGCCAACAACGATACCGTTGAATACAGCGGACCGCTGGGCTTCAGAAACATTTCTTTAATTGTAGATGGCGTTCCTTTTTTCTACGCCAACTTTGTTGACATCACGGTTGATTTTACACCTCCCGCAATTGTTGCTACCAAAACAACTTTCTGTGCCGGACAAAGCACCGACCTTACTGCTTCTTCCACGGCCATGACTTATGACTGGACAATTCCCGGAGGTTCCATTACCTCATCATCATCACAAAATCCCGGAACGGTTTCGTTTGCAACTGCAGGCGATTATGTAGTTGAACTGGTAACAACAAGCTGCTGCGGAACTTCAAAAACTACCGACACCATTCATGTGCTGGATGCCGTTGTTGTTGATTTAGGCCCCGATACTTCTATCTGTTATTTGCAGGATATGCCTTTCCTGAATGCCGGAGGAAACATTGGCGCAACCTATTCATGGACATTAGACGGCAGCACAATTACCGACAACACTCAAATTGTTCAGGCGGTTGGTCCGGGTGATTATACTGTTACGGTTGATTACGGAAGCGGCTGCTCAGGTTCTGACGGAATTAATTTAGATGTGTTCATTGTTCTTCCGGTAGATATAGGAGGCGATGATGCAGTTTGTATCAACGGAAACTTCCCGGTACTTGATGCAGGATTACCCAACGCCTCAACCTATGCATGGAACTTTAACGGAAATCCTATCGGACAAAATTCACAGTTTCTGCAAACCATTTTGCCGGGCGATTATGGCATTACCATTACTTCGGCAGAGGGCTGCATGGGTGCTGATACCATGAACCTGACCGTAAGCGACCCTTCCGTTAATTTAGGTTTTGATTTAGTAATGTGTACCAACGAAAGTTATCCCGAACTGAATGCCGGTAACCCCGGTGCAGACAGTTATGAATGGTACTGGAACAATATTCACCTCAGCGGAGAAGCAGAACAAACTTTACAGACGTTGCAGGCAGGAAACTATTCTGTATTAATGACCGACCAATATGGTTGTCAGGCTACCGATGCTATGACCATAACTGTATTGCCCACCATTAACGCACAATTCAGTTCGCCTAATACTATACAAATAAATACCCCTGTAAGTTTTACCGACCTTACTGCTCCCGTTCCCATTACATGGAACTGGAATTTTGGTGACGGAAGCCCCAATGTTTTTATTCAAAGTCCTGTTTATACGTACACTGAAGTTGGAACGCATCCAGTATTTCTGATTGCAGCCAACGCCACCTGTTCCGATACTGCCGTACATATTATTGATGTGCAATGGAACTGTGCTTCGCTGGGCGTAGTGGCAGGCTTTACATTGAATACCGATACCGTTGTACTTTCAGGTTTGGGAACAGTTGTGGCTACTAATACTTCGGTAAATGCCGAGCAATGGTTCTGGGATTTTGGTGATGGCAGCATGGTAGAAACAGCTGTAAATCCTATACACGCTTATACCGAAACTGGAATTTATACCATTACCCAAACCTCCATTAATTATAACTGCACCACCGCGGTAAGCCAGACTATTATTGTAGTTGAGTTTGGGGTAGGCTTTAATGAATTGACAAGTGATAATGGACAAATGATAATTTATCCCAACCCGAATACAGGAGTGTTTACTATAACTTTTGAAACAGAGAAACCTGTTGCACTGGAAATGGAATTAACTAACACACTTGGTCAGCGTGTTTATTTCAACCGCGCAGGCACCACAAAATATTTTACCGAGAAACTAAATCTTGAAGGTTTTTCCAAAGGGCTTTACCTCTTTAAAGTCCGTGCGGGTGATGAGGTGGTGGTGAGGAAGGTTGTGGTGGAGTGAGTTTCGAGTAAGTAGTAATTAAAGCTTCTCGACTACACTCAAAGTGACAAAACGCGTGTGGCATACAAACTACTATCAACATTGCAATTCTGAAATTGATTACCAAACTTTGCGCTACTAATTCACAAAATAATCTTAATAAAGTTTCGGGGTAATTAAATTTTTTGGAACTTTGAATACCTACCTTGCACAAAATAAAATAAACACTGGTATTTTGCGTTTATTGTATTAAGAACCAACTCAAGTAAAGATTAATTGAAAACCAAGATATTTATATTCCTGCTCAGCGTAACGTTGCTCTCAGGTCTGTGCTTTTCGCAAACAGTAAACAATACACAAGTCTGTTCAGATGACCCAGTTCTGGCAATGCTTGACAGTTTGTGCACCCTCGAATTTTTCAAAAGTTCATCGTTTACAACCGATACCAATTTGCTGAACGTTTACAATTTTCCGTCAGATTCAATTCCGGTTTATGATGATTTTATTTATGAATACCGAATGGGAAAATTAGATGCTTTATCACCCTTTGACCTGGATTATAATGAAGCGGTAAAGAGTTATATTAAAGCGTACACGGTTCAGAAGCGTGTGAAAGTAGCGCAGTTGCTTGGCCTTGCGCAACATTATTTTCCGTTGTTTGAAGAAACATTGGATAAGTATGATTTACCGCTTGAACTGAAAAACCTTGCTATTATTGAATCAGCGCTTAATCCTGTTGCCAAATCAAAATCGGGGGCTATGGGATTGTGGCAGTTTGTTTACGGAACAGGTAAAATGTATAACCTGAAAATCAATTCGTATGTGGATGAACGCTGTGACCCGTATCTGTCAACCGTTGCCGCCTGCGAATATTTAAAATCATTGTACGGAATGTTTGGCGACTGGCAACTGGTTTTGGCTGCCTACAACGGTGGACCGGGAACGCTGAACAAAGCAATGAGGCGTTCGGGAAAAAAAACCTATTGGGAACTGAGAAAATATTTACCTGTTGAAACCCAGGGTTATGTTCCCGCTTTTATTGCCGCTACGTATGTAATGAACTATGCATCGGAACACAATATTTATCCCGTTGCGCCCCGTATTTTTCATTATCAGGTTGATACGCTTCACGTAATAAACAGGCTGACTTTTGAAAGTCTTTCAAAGGTTTTGGATATATCAGTAACCGATCTGGAATACCTGAATCCATCTTACCGTAAGTTTTTTATTCCTGCAACCACAACGTTTAACACTCTTGTTTTGCCGAAACAAAAAGTAGGTTTATTTCTTGCCAACGAAATCGATTTGTATAATATGAATCAGGAAGTGATTACACCTTTTGTTGCTGTTGATGCAGTACAGAAAATTTCAGCTACAAGCGAACAGAAAAAGCATACTATTAAAAGCGGTGAAACGCTGAGCAGTATTGCCTCAAAATACCATTGCTCGGTTATAGATTTAAAAGACTGGAATAACCTGAAGGGCACCACTATTCACCCGGGTGATAAACTGATTGTATATACTGCTTTAACAAAAAAGCCGGCAGTTGCACCGGTTGAAAAGAGCAGCAGCACTGTAACTGCAAAGGCAAAGCCATCACAAGAAAGTAAATATCATATTATACAGAAAGGTGATACGCTGTGGGGAATTGCCAATCAAAACGGAATTACTATTTCGGAATTAAAGCGGTTGAATAATATTTCAACTGATAATCCAACGCTGAAGATTGGGGCTAAGATTAAGGTGGGGTGACCGTCCGTCATGCTGAACTTGTTTCAGCATCTATGATTGAGACCCTGAAATAAATTCAGGGTGACGTTTCTTGTTAACAAAAAAACCCTCTCCGTTTCCAGAGAAGGTGCATAGCAATAAAGCCGTTTTAGAAAAGGGAGAGAGAACTATCTTTCTCTGTTGTCTTCTTTGGGGCGGGCTTCGTTTACACGAAGCGGGCGTCCCTGAACTTCTTTTCCGTTGAGGGCTTCAATGGCAGTTTTACCTGCTGCATCGTTATCCATTTCAACAAAACCGAAGCCTTTAGAGCGGCCTGAATACTTGTCGCTGATTACTTTGGCAGATGTTACATTGCCAAACTCAGAGAATGTGTTTTTCAGGTCGTCATCTTTCATTTGGAAAGAAAGGTTACCTACGTAGATGGTCATATAATTGTATTTAATTTAACGGGCGAAAGGTAAAGGTTTTAATTAAATGCAAAACAAAGGGGGGAAATTATTTTTCTCCCGGTTTGCTTTTCCTATAATCAACGGCCTGCTGTATTTTTATCTTCATTAATTCGTTGTAGTCAACTTCTGTAATCGATAAATTCACATTATGGATACAAAATACTCCGCCCCATTTCCATTGTTTCCGGACCAACACATCAGTTGTTTTCCCACAAATAATCATGCGGGTAAAACTGTAAAGCGCACAATCCACATTCTCTGTTGTAACAGGTTGTGTATAAATTTTGCAAAGTTCATTCATAAATTGTTTCCGTTTTTCTGAATCGTCTCCGAGCGGACTCATTGCCCTGAAAAGTGAATCATAAGGAAACCGTTCCAACATTTGACAATCTTTTGCTTCTAAAGTTGTTGCATTATCGTTTGTAAAAGTTGTGTTTGCAGAATATATTCTCCTTTGCAGCTCTTGGAGGCGCGTGACATAGCTATAATATTCACGGTCTAAACGATAGAAGAAATTAGGAGGAGCTATTTTTTTATTAATCTCCAATGCAACTTTAGTCCCAAACTGTTGCATTTTGTTGTAAACATCAGAAAGCGAATCATTTTTGATTAACTCAATAAGTTGTTCAAGTTGTTTTTGAAGGCCTTTGTCTTCTTCTTTCTTAATTACCTGTTCCATACTATCAACACGCTGCAACATTGGTTTTGATTTTTCTTTTAATTCGATGATTAATTTTGAACTTCCTTTTTCATAATTAAGTGAATCATAACTACCGGAAAAGGAAGATTCGGGAATAATAACTTGCCCAACCGCAGCAGAAAAACAAAACAGGAAAAGGAGGAGGAGAATGTTTTTCATATCATTTCATTTAGGTGATACACTTTCCTTTGCTATTGCCACCCCCGAAACATTACACATACTAATTTTTAGGTTCTTTAATTTTGATGAAAGCTCATTAATTATTTTTTCAAACTTTTTTAGATCCCAATCATTTACCAATCTTTCCATATTCAACACAATTTCTTTTTCTCCATTATTATTACAATATGATTCTCTTTCCCAAACTGTATACCCGCTTGTTTCTGCCCACATCTTTAGTTTCTGCATTTTTAATGTATCATCTAAAGTAAAAGTAATGAACTGTTCAAAATATTTTACATCGATTTTCGAATCAGGATTCACAAAAAACATATCGTAGTAACGATTGATATTTTTTTTACTGTAGATGTTACACGTATCAACTTGTTGCCCCACCGCTGCAGCAAACCAAAACAGGAAAAGGAGGAGGAGGGTGTTTTTCATGGTGTTTATTTTTGTTTTTGTATAATTTTCTGATACCTTTTTTCTTTATAGTTATAAGTCAACCACGACATAAAATAAGTAAAAATTGTCAATGGTATTGTCATAAATAATAAATATTTCCAACTGAATTCTTCAGCATGATATTCCATTCGCGAATCAAACGGTTGCAAACCGGACGAAATTATTCCGATGAACAATCCTTGAAATGCCCCGCCTCTTACATATTTCTTTTTGCTCTTTCTGTGCACATCCCAATCTTCAATGTATTCACGTTCATCGCGGGAGAGTCTCATGTGTTGGTTTTTTTATTTTGCGTTATCTTCTTTAAAAATATGCATGAAGTAATACACAATTGATACTATACCTGAACAAAGAATAATCCCTGCATACCACAATTTTTTTTCCTGTTTTTCAATTTTCTGGTTTTTTGAAACGTGAATGCAATACATTACAATATAAAACAACCCGATACTGGCATAAACTATAAAGGCCCATAAAGTATTACCTGCTTCCACCCGTATTTTCGCTTGTCCTGAAAGAAGAAAAACAGTTAAAAACACCTGCATTGCAACAGGAACAAAGTAGAATGCTTTTTTTAGTGTGAGGTTGTTCATGTTTTTATGTTTTTATTTCCCACAAAAAGAAACAAAATCCCTGAGAAAAACAAATAAGATTCCTACCTCTCATTCATTTACATTCCCGTTTAAAGCGCGTAAATTATTTTCATTCTGTGTTTTCAACCTTAGCATATCATAAATAACCTTTACCCAGATTACTATGCAGGGCAGCGCTTTTAAGGCATAAGGCCGTATATACTCAAGCCGTATGTAGCGCGGAAATAAATCGGTAGGAGATAAACTGGTTAATAGAAATGCGCAGATAAGCAGCAGCAGGTTGAGTGAATTTTTTTCGCTGCCCGCAAACCAGATGGCAACCCCTGTCATGGCAATTATATAGGTAGGCGATTCGGCTTTGTGATTAAAAATAACAATCCACAAAAGAACAGAACAAAGCGCCAGCATCCTGAACCGGTAATTTTTGTAAGCACTTAATTTTGCCAGCGGAACTAAAAACAAAATCACTCCGGTAAGCACTACCCAACTATTGCTGCCCTGAAAACCAAACCACGAGCGCAGCCAGCCCATAACCGAGTAGCCATTTGAAACCGCTTCGTCAGTTGACAATAAATGTTGCCAGCTAAGCAACAATACTTTATACTGCTGCCAATCTATAGTTACCAAAGGCAGCAGAAAAAGAAAAACCATCCAGAAAGCGGTGTATGCAGCCAGTTTTAGTTTACCCGGATAAAACAGATAGAGAGCAAACGCCACCAGACCAAACAACTTGATATACACCGAAAAAACAATGAAAAATGCTGCCATAAAATAGTTGTCTTTTTCCAGCAAGGCAAAAGCAAGAATAAGTAAACCCGCTATCAATGCATTTGATTGCTGACTTTGCATAGAAGTCATTAATTCAATGGCGCAAAGAAAAAGAATAAGCACTTTGTTATTATCCGGAATTTTTGGCAGCAGGTAAACCGCCAGTACTAAAATAAAAGCATTCAGCAGGTTCCATAAATTTAATCCTGCCCAATCGGGAAGCAGCGCAAACACACCAAAGCACAGGGAAAAGGTGGGACTGTATTTATATAAATCCCAGTGCTCATCGGGGTAAAGCACATACAAATCTTTACCTTCAATAAAGTGATGATATGATTTTTCAAAAATGGTGTAGTTGTTATACTTCTTGTATTCTTTTCCTCCCTCGTAAAAGGTTTTTGTTCCCGATACCAGCGATATAACGCTTGCCCCCACAGCAAATACAGCGTACACAACAATTACAAATGCATACGATGAAACCAGCTTTTTTAGTCTGCTAATCATGACGGGCTTTGTGCTAAAAGTAAACAAAGAAATAAAAAGCAGCAACAAAAAAGCAGAAATCAGGGCAGCGTAGGATTTAACTAAACAAGCTCTTCACAATCTGCAAGAGTAATTTTTTGTCTATTGAACTTTCTTCGCTCTTATCGTAAATGGTAAGCAGATAAATTTCCTTTTCATTTGCTGCTTTCTTTATCAGGTAGGTAATAATTCTGAACCCTCCGCTCTTCCCTTTCCCTTTACTTTCAACTGCCAGCCTTATTTTGTAGAGGTTTGCGCCTAAACTTTTTCCCTGTTCAGGATTAAGTGTTAAATCTTTCTCAAGTGCTTTAAGATCTTGTTCTAATGTTTTGTGTTTGCGGGCAAGGCGTTTATATCTGTTTTCAAAAAACGAAGTGTGGTAAACATTATTTGCCATTCAGCAACTTCTTTAATTTTCGTTTTGGTTTTTTTCCTTCGCTCATTAGTTTTACTTCCAGCAAACCTTTTTCAAGTTCTTCCATAAGTTTATTGGGTTTTGTTGCCTTCTCTTTCAATTTTTTCAGCCGCACTAATTTCTGGTTTTCAAGCAAGAGCTTTACTAAATGAGAATTTTTATTTTCCTGGTTTATGTCAATGGTATAAAGCATGGCGCTGTTTTTTTTACCCGCCTGAATGGAACGGGCAGACAAATATAAGGAGAATGTGTTTATGCCGGAATTCCATCCTCCAAAGAAAATCTCTTTACTTTGCCGCTTCTTATGACCGTCTTCATCCACTGGAACATCTCACCCGAAGCATTTACTGTTTTCGGGATACCTGTACGCTATTACGGGCTGCTGTTTGTGGGTGGATTTATTGCAGCCTTTCAGTTTCTGGAATGGCTGTATAAGCGCGAACATATTCCGTATCAGAAATTAAGTCAGCTGGCAACGTATGCTATTATTGGTTCATTTGCCGGAGCGCGACTAGGGCATTGTCTTTTTTATGAACCCGATTATTTTCTTTTTCATCCGCTTGAAATGTTGCTGCCCATTGGGTATGATGAAAACGGAGCAATGGTGTTTAAAGCCTATACCGGATTGGCAAGTCATGGCGGTGCATTTGGAATTTTGCTGGCACTCTTAATTTATAAATGGAAAACCAAAGAAGACCTGCTCCCGCTTTTAGACCGCATAGCCATTGCCACACCACTTGCCTGCGGGTTTATACGCATGGCCAACTTTTTTAATTCTGAAATTATCGGCTACCCAACCGATGTACCCTGGGCAATTGTTTTTGAACAGGTTGATATGGAACCCCGCCATCCTGCACAATTGTATGAAGCTATTTTTTATTTCAGTTTGTTTATTGTTATGTTTTTGTTGTACAAACGAAACGGTCTTGCTGTCACTTCGAGCGTAGTCGAGAAGCAACAAACAAGTCCACACGTTGGTTTTTACTTCGCCCTCTGCATCATCTCCATTTTCACCTTCCGCTTTTTAGTTGAATTTATAAAAGAGCGTCAGGTAAGTTTTGAAGATTACCTGCCTATTGATATGGGACAAATTCTCAGTATTCCTTTTGTAGCGCTGGGGGTTTGGATATTGGTTAAAGGGAAGAAATAATTACTCCACCACCACCTTCTTTACACTTCTCTTCCCGCCATCTTCCATCACTACAAAATAATTTCCTGAAGGAATTTTTTCAAATGAAATTTCGGTTTGTGAACCTGCAGAAATTTTTTCTGCCCGTACTAATTTTCCCTGAACATCAAGCACTGTAAGGTTAAAACCCTGCATAAAACAATCACCTGTTTTAATGGTCAGTTTATTTTTTACCGGGTTTGGGAAAACCAAAACATCACACACATAATTTGATTCGGGAACAGAGGCAATAATATTTCCTGCATCTACATAGGAGCTGTGTTGTAGCCCGGCAAGTGTTGCAATGGTTGCAACAGTGCCTTTAACAATGTTAGACATAAATGTAAAATTCAAATTACCCACAGTATCGTTTGGCGTGTGGTAATCAAGGTTGCGGAAGTTCGCGCCATCGGTAAGCAACAATGCGGGAACATCTAAATCCCAGAAATTAGCATGGTCGCTTCTGCGGAAATCAGCAGAAATCAAACCGTTGTTAGGCAATACAATTGAAGTAACTTTCAGTGCCGGAACATAAATACCTGACAACGAATCAAACGCTGCGGTAAAGGCAGAAGATTCAGTATCACCTGCATTGATTAAAAAATTTCCGCGTGAGCTGTCGGCTGTAACTATTGCATATTGGTCGGGAAATAAAAACGCAAACCCGAAAGGAATTTGTTGTGAATTGACTACGTTGGTGTAATAGCCAATCATTTCATAATTCGCCACTCCATCAATTATTTCCCAGCTTGGAATTTGACTTTGTGTGTACATGGCGCTGCCGTAAGTTCCTGCAACTCCTACGCTTTCTTCAAAATCAAAACCGATAAATTTTATTGTTTTCTCAAAATTATAAGGCGCTAAAACCCGCAGTGCTTCTAAGAAACCAACCACTCCCGAACCATTATCATCTGCACCGGGTGCATCACTCACCGTATCGAAATGCGCATCAATAATAAAGGTGTGCGCCTCCATTCCAAGTCCTGCTTTTTTTCCGATTATATTTTGTCCCAGATAATTTGCGCGGTCAAAATCCTGACGGTAAACGGCAAGCCCTGCATCTTCAAAACGCGATTGAATACTGTCTTTCACCTCTTCCAGATGTGTTGGGTTTGCTAGGTAATGGCGTATATCGGAAGAAACATATTCTAAATCGTTGCGCAGCAGTACGCTGTCAACCTGGTCAACAATGTCCTGTATGTTTGGAATTTGTCGGTCATCAGCAACCAGTCGAACCGAATAATTTACGATGTTAGTGAGCGTGTCATAATTCCAGATAATTTGTTTTCCTGTACTGGGTGTAATCTGGAAACCCACATCACCACTGGTTGTTCCGGCTGATACAATGTAATTTATTCCGTCATTTGAAAAGGCAACTTTGATGTCAACGTTATCATTTTCATTGTCGGCAACATCGTAATTAATCAGCACCTGTCCGGTATTAAAGGGAGCGGTAGTAGTAACATTTGAAATTACAGGAACCTGGTTTTGTGCAAAGCAGGCAGCAGGCAAACCAAAAAGAAAAAGCGTAAAATTTAATTTCATGTTTTTAGATTTAATAAGGTAAATGTAAAGAAAGAAATCAAAACCTATAATTCAATACTTTTGCACCTCTTATGAAAAATATAAGCAAAGGGGAACGCAATAAACTAAAAGGACATAAAGGTCTGGCCGTATGGCTTACCGGACTTTCTGGTGCGGGAAAGTCAACCATTGCGAATGAACTGGAGCAACAGCTTTTTGCAAAAAATATTCACACCTATACGTTGGACGGTGATATTTTAAGAACAGGATTGAATAAAGATTTATCGTTCACCGAAGAAGCGCGAAAAGAAAATATCCGCAGAACAGGTGAGGTTGCAAAACTGTTTGCTGATTCGGGAACCGTTGTTATTGCTGCGTTTATTTCGCCTTTTGCCAACGACAGAAAAATTGTTCGTGAACTTTTAGGAAATGAATTTGTTGAAGTATTTGTAAATTGTCCGTTGGAAGTTTGTGAGCATCGTGATGTAAAAGGCTTGTATAAAAAAGCAAGAAAAGGAGAACTGAAAAATTTTACAGGAATTGACTCGCCTTACGAAAAGCCTGTCAATGCTGAACTAACACTGAACACACACCAGCAGAATTTACAGGAATGTGTGCAGCAAATTCTTGAAACTATTTTGCCGAAAATTGAATTGAAATGAATCAGTATCAGCTTTCACACTTAAAAGAATTAGAGGCAGAATCCATTTTTGTGATTCGTGAAGTGGCGGCACAGTTCGAAAAACCGGCATTACTTTTTTCGGGTGGCAAAGACAGTATTGTTTGTTTTCATCTGGCGCGAAAAGCGTTTTTTCCTGCCAATATTCCGTTTCCATTATTGCACGTTGATACAGGACACAACTTTGAGGAAACACTTGTTTACCGTGATAATCTTGCAAAAAAATACGGAGCACAATTACTTGTTGGCTCGGTTCAGGAAAGTATTGATACCGGAAAAGTAACGGAAGAAAAAGGATACAATGCCAGTCGCAATGTGTTGCAAACAGTTACTCTTTTAGACACCATTGAAAAATATAAATTTGATGCCTGCATAGGCGGTGCACGCAGAGATGAAGAGAAGGCAAGAGCCAAAGAACGTTTCTTTTCGCACCGGGATGAATTTGGTCAGTGGGACCCGAAGAACCAGCGTCCAGAACTCTGGAATATTTTCAACGGCAGAAAAAATATCGGTGAACATTTTCGTGTGTTTCCTATCAGCAACTGGACTGAGATGGATGTGTGGCAATACATTCTTCACGAAAAAATTGAAATGCCTTCGTTGTATTTTACGCACGAACGTGAGTGCTTTGTCAGAGATGGTGTAATTTATGCAAACGCAAATGTTATTCCGCTCAAGCCAACTGAAAAAGTAGAAAAAATGCAGGTGCGTTTCCGCACCATTGGTGATATCAGTTGCACGGGTGCAGTATTATCCACAGCAAATTCAGTGGAAGAAATTGTAGCTGAAGTTGCAGCCACACGAGTAACGGAACGCGGCAGCAGGATTGATGACCGCAGAAGTGAAGCAGCAATGGAAGACAGGAAGAAGAGTGGATATTTTTAATTAAATTTGCTTTTCTAAATTAAAAACATGACAACCATAACTATCACTCTAAACAACGAAAAGGAAGCCAATCTGCTGATTGAAGTTGCTAAGAAACTTCTTTCTGTTAAATCCATTAAGTCAGGGAATAAAAATCTTGCAGTAAAAGGCGAACCAATGGATTTAAAAGACTTCCGCTCCATGATAAAAAAGTCTGAAAAGAGTGGATTCATTTCTGTTCAGCAATTAGCGGAAAACATTAAAAAGTGGTAAAGAAAAAATTATTTGAGATTTTTTGGTCGCGTGATGCTGAAGAAAACCTCAAAAATATTTATGAGCATATAAAAGAGGGTAGTCAGAAAAATGCAGACAAGGTTGTTGCAGAAATCGTAGAACTTTCTAAATCTCTTGTCTTTTCACCTTTTCGTTACGAAGAGTGTTCTGAATTACCAACAAAGACAAAAATATACCGTAAGCTTACTTACCGTCCTTACAAAATAATTTATCGTGTAAAGACAAACAGGGTTGAGATTTTGAGTGTTTTTCATTCCAGCCAGAATCCGAAAAAAATATCAAGGCTGAAGAAAGTAAAAATAAGATGAAAGCAGATTCAGTTTCTTACCTTAATATGGAATTGCTTCGCTTCACAACTGCTGGGTCAGTTGATGACGGCAAAAGCACTTTAATCGGTCGTTTACTTTATGACAGCAAATCAATTTTTGAAGACCAGTTAGATGCTGTAAAAGCGAGTTCAGAAAAAAAGGGATTGCAGCATGTTGATCTTTCACTTTTAACAGATGGCTTGCGTGCGGAGCGTGAGCAGGGAATTACGATTGATGTTGCGTATCGCTACTTCGCAACACCCAAACGTAAATTCATTATTGCCGATACACCCGGACATATTCAGTACACCCGCAACATGATTACGGGCGCATCAACCGCCAACCTTGCGCTGATTTTAATTGATGCACGCAAAGGGGTGATTGAGCAAACCTGTCGTCATTCTTTTATTGCTTCGTTGTTGAAAATTCCACACTTGATTGTGTGTGTAAACAAAATGGATTTAGTGGATTACAGCGAAGAAGTTTACAACCGCATTGTTGCCGATTACAAAAAGTTTTCGGCAACGTTAGATGTTAAGGATATTGAGTTTGTCCCTGTTTCTGCGTTGCATGGCGATAATGTAGTAGACCGCTCCACTAACATGGATTGGTTCAAAGGTTCAGCACTTTTAAACACCTTAGAAAATGTACACATCGGCAGTGACTGGAATCATGAGGACGCGCGTTTCCCTGTGCAATATGTAATTCGTCCGCATACAGATGAGTACCACGATTACCGCGGTTATGCAGGAAGAATAGCCGGAGGAATTTTTAAACCCGGTGATGAAATTGTTGCATTGCCTTCAGGATTTACTTCAAAAATAAAATCCATTGCTACGCTGGATGGCGCGTTGGATGAGGCATTCGCGCCTATGTCGGTTTCTATTACGTTGGAAGATGAAATAGATATTAGTCGCGGAGACATGATTGTAAAAAAAGAAAATCAACCTGAAAGTACACAAGACGTGGATACAATGTTATGCTGGCTCAATAATCGTTCACCACAACCGGGAGCAAAATATTTTTTGAAGCATACAAGTAATGAGGCGCGTGCTGTTATCAAAGAAATAAATTATAAGATTGACATCAACACACTCACGAAAATTGAAGATGATAAAAACGTGAAGATGAACGATATTTTTCATGCACGTTTGCGCACAACCAAGCCGTTATTCAAAGACAGTTATAAAAACAACCGTATTACCGGAAGCCTTATTCTTATTGATGAAGGAACCAATGAAACTGTTGCTGCAGGAATGATTCAGTAATAGAAAAAGTTCAGAAATGAAACCCGCACAGTTTTTTTATTTGTTTCTGTTTTTCTTTTTACAGAATAAATTGTGTGCTCAGGAAAATTATTTGCTCAATTCTGATTTTGAACAACACAAAGCTTTACCAACAAATATCGGTCAGGGAAAAAAGTGTTTGGAATACTGGACAATTCCGGTTTTAGCGGGCGGAGGAGATTATTATCACAGTGATTCGAAAAGCAAAAAAGCAGGAACAGAAAAAAATTATTTCGGTAAACAACAACCGCATTCAGGAAAAGCCTATACCGGAATTTGTATCACCAAAACCTATCGTGAATATCTTCAGGCAGAATTAAAAAAACCACTTGAGAAAGGAAAAAAGTATAAAGTGGAAATCTACATCAGTTGCGGTGATGCACCATGGTTGGGCAGTATGAAAGAGTTCTGTATCATTTTTACAGCAAAAGAAATTTTGGTGCTTAACGATGAACCGCTTCTTGGAAAACCTTCAGTTATTTTCAGAAATGAAAATGGTTATTCCAATTCAAAGGATTGGGAAAAACTGGAAGCAGTTTATGAAGCAGACGGAACAGAAAAATTCTTAACCTTTGGTTCATTCGTGTATCGAGAAAGAAATGAATCGGAGATAAGAACCTACAACCGTGAAATACCCGGCAAAGCTAATTATGCGCACTATTTTATTGATGATTTTACGCTAATTCCTTTAGAAGAAAAAACAAGTTCAGTTCAAAAAGTCGAGCAAAAAATTCCTGACACAGAATTGCCAAAAGTTTATGAAACAGGTAGATCACATATTTTTAGAAACATTGTTTTTGAATCAGGAAAAACAGATTTACTTCCTTCTTCTTTTGAGGAACTGAATGAACTTGCTGAGTATCTTATTAACAATCCTGATTTAAAAGCAAGCATTACAGGGCATACCGATAATGTTGGTGAAAAAGAAGAAAACCTAACTCTTTCAAAATATCGTGCAGAAACTGTTTTGAATTATCTTAAACAAAAAAATATCAACGCCTCACGTCTTTCCTTTGATGGCAAGGGTGATGCAGAGCCTATTTCCTCAAACGAGAGTGAAGAAGGAAAACAAAAAAATAGAAGAGTGGAAGTAGTATTTCAATAATCCATCAGCACTATTTATTTAATTTTTACTTTCGTGCAAAATATTAAAACATGAAATCAACCCTGCGCCTTTTAGTCCTTTTCGTTTTTGCTGTAGCTGTAAGCTCTTGTGTAAGCAAAAAAAAATATCTTGAACTGCAAACCAAAAAAGAAAGCGAACTGAAAAAAGCGAACGAATTATTAATGAAGTGTGAAGATGATCGCAACCGTTATTCAACCGATTTAATTGAAGCCCGTAGTGCACTCAGTCATAAACAGGAACAGATAACTGACCTGAAAGAACAACTTGCCGATTGCAAATCGCAGCGCGATAAAACTGTGACACAGGTTGGAGATTTAACAGTGCTTACACAAGCTGCGAATAACAATATCAGCCAAACACTGGCGCAGTTGGAATCAAAGGACAAATACATTCACTTTTTGCAGGAAGCAAAAACCAAAGCTGATTCAATAAATCTTGCTTTGGCAATTAATCTGAAAGGTGTTTTAAAAGAAGGATTAGATGATAATGATGTGGAAATAAAAGTGGATAAAACGGTTGTATTCATTAACCTTTCGGATAAAATGCTTTACCAGAGCGGAAGTTCTAACCTTACATCAAAAGCAAAAGAAGTGTTAGGAAAAATTGCAGCCATCATTGAAACAAAACCCGATTTAGAAGTAATGATTGAAGGCTATACCGACAACAAACCTATCAGTACTAACTGCGTTTCCGACAACTGGGATTTAAGCGTAAAACGTGCAACAGCCGTAGTACGAGTATTACAAACAGATTATAAAATTGATCCCAACCGTTTGATTGCAGCTGGTCGCGGTGAATTCAATGCACTTGCTTCCAACGATACCGAAGAAGGCAGAGCCACCAATCGCAGAACACGCATTATTATTCTGCCAAAGTTGAATCAGTTTTACGATTTACTGAATCCGGCCAACGCAACAGATAAATAGATTATTTCTCTACCCCTTCCAGCGATAAAATAAAGGCGTATTTCAGCGCAACGTCTTTCAGATAATCAAATCTGCCTGAGGCGCCTCCATGCCCGAATGCCATGTTGGTATGCAGGAATAATTTGTTGTTATCTGTTTTGGTTGCCCTTAGTTTTGCTACCCATTTTGCAGGTTCAAAATATTGCACCTGACTATCGTGAAGTCCGGTTGTCACCAACATATTAGGATAGTTTTTCTTTTCCACATTTTCGTAAGGCGCATAACTTTTCATGTAGAAGTAAGCATCTTTATTTTTCGGATTTCCCCACTCATCAAATTCGTTTGTGGTAAGCGGAATACTTTCATCTAACATCGTGTTCACAACATCAACAAAAGGAACAGAGGCAACCACCCCATGCCACAAATCAGGAGCAAGATTAACAACAGCACCCATGAGCAAACCACCGGCACTTCCGCCTTCGGCATACAGATGTTCTTTGCTTGTGTATTTTTCTTTCACTAAAAACTCTGCGCAGTCAATAAAGTCAGTAAACGTGTTCATCTTCTTCATCAGTTTACCATCCTCATACCATTGCCTTCCCATCTCCTGTCCGCCACGTATATGCGCAATTGCAAAAACAAAACCCCTGTTCAGCAAACTCAGACGACTACTTCCGAAATAGGCGTCAATGCTGTTCCCGTACGAACCGTATCCATAAAGCAGCAAAGGAGCATTCCCGATTTTCTCAAAACCTTTTTTATAAACCAGCGAAATGGGAATTTTAGTTCCGTCTTTAGCAGTAGCATATATTCTTTCGGTAACATAATCTGTAGCAGTATAACCGCCTACAACTTTTGCCTGCTTCATTATTTTTTTCTCTTTGGTTACCATATTATAATCAATCACTGAACTTGGAGTAGTCAGTGAAGTATACGTATAACGCAGCGTTGAGCTTGTGTAATCCGGATTAGGCCCGGGAAAAGCAGCATAGGCTGGTTCACCGAAATCAAGAGCATCTTCTTTTCCATCATTCAGATTTTGAATCCTTATTTGTGTTAATCCGTTTTTGCGTTCGCTCAGCGCAATAAAATCCTTGAACTCGTCAATACCTTCCAGTAAAACATCAGCGCGGTTAGGTATAACTTCTTTCCAGCTGGTGCTGTCGGTGTTAGTGAGCCCACATTCCATCAGCCTGAAATTCTTTGCCTTCCAGTTCGTTTTAATAAGAAACTTATCGGCAAGCGGAGTAACCGAATAGAGAACATTCTTCATCCTTGGCTGAAATACCTTGAATGCAGCGGTAGAGTTAGCGGCAACTATCATTCGGTATTCCGAACTCATGGTAGCTTGCGATTCAATAAAGATATACTTGTTATTTTTCGATTTCCATACCCCGATATAATTGCTTTTATCCATCTCCTCATAAACAGTAACATCGTTGCCGGCATCTGTTCCCAGCATATGCCGTTTTATTTTTTCAGACAAAAGAGTTTCAGGATTTTTAGAAGTATAAAACAACGTTTTATTATCGTTTGCCCAAACAGCACTACCTTCGGTGCGCGGAATAGCATCTTTATAAATCTCGCCTGTTTCTAAATTCTTCACATGAATAACATATTCCCTGCGCGAAACTTCATCCACACCGTAAGCCATTAACTTATTGTCTTCACTTATCGAAAATTCGCCAATGTCATAGTAAGCCTTTCCTTTTGCTGCTTCATCCACATCCAGCAATACTTCTTCCTTCGCGTTCAGGTGACCTTTTTTGCGGCAGTATTTGTAATACTCTTTCCCGTCATCGGTGCGGGTGTAATAGAAATAGCCATTATTGAAAACGGGAACGCTCTCATCTTTTTCCTTAATCCGGGCTTTCATTTCAGTGTATAAATCTTCCCTGAATTTCTTGGTGCCAATCATCATTGTATCCAGATATTCATTCTCCGCTTTGAGGTAATCCACTACTTTAGTACTGTCGGCTCCCTTTTTAAAATAGTCAATCATCCAGTAATAATTATCGGTAACAGTATCATCGTGAATGGTTCGTTGAAAAGGTTTTATCTCCGCTACGGGAGCTTTGGCATCGGGCCATGCGTGTGATTTTGCTTTCATATCAGAATGATTGGTACAGGCAGCTAACATGGCGAAGCCTGAAAAGAAAAGAAGTTTGTTAAACATGGTTGAAGGATTTGGACAAATGTAGAAATATGTAAATAGTTTATTCACAATAATTAGTATTTACCCGCCCCTTTAAAATTATTCCCATCCAAACATCCTTTTTTTACCTTTGCCGCAAAACAGAGCAAACTATTCTGATGAATACTATGGCAGCCACAACCACCCGCGAGTTGATCGTATCCGAAGTTGCTGAGAATCTTATTGCCAGCGAAATAATAAAAATCGCTAATGAGGTTAATGAGAAAATCAAGAGTGGTGAAAAAATTTACAACCTCACCATCGGAGATTTTAACTCCACTATATTTCCTATTCCCGATGGCCTGAAAGCCGAAATAATAAAAGCCTACGAAAATAATCACACCAATTATCCGCAGGCAAATGGTATTCCTGAATTGCGCAAAGCAGTTTCAAGATACCTCAGCCGCAAAGGACATCTTGATTACAACGAAAATCAAATTCTTATTTCTGCCGGTGCGCGTCCGTTGATTTATGCAACCTTCACAGCGCTTTTAGATCCGGGTGATACTGTAATTTATCCCGTTCCAAGCTGGAATAACAATCATTACACACACCTTTCTACCTGCAGAAAAGTAGAAATAGAAACTACGGCTGAAAATAAATTCATGCCATCGGCAAATGATTTAAAACCGTATTTATCCAAGGCTACTGTGGTTGCACTTTGTTCTCCGCTTAACCCTACCGGAACCATGTTCAGCAAAGAAGGGCTGGAACAAATCTGTGATTTAATTCTGGAAGAAAATGCAAAACGTGAAGAAGGCCGCAAACCGCTTTACCTCATGTACGACCAGATTTACTGGGCACTTACCATGACCGGCAACAAACATTACGACCCTGTTAGTCTGCGCCCCGAAATGCGTAATTATACCATTTACATTGATGGTATTTCAAAAGCGTTTGCATCTACAGGGGTTCGTGTAGGATGGGCGTTTGGTCCGCAAAAAATAATTGACAAAATGCGTGCGTTGCTTTCTCACGTTGGTGCGTGGTCACCAAAAGCAGAGCAGGTTGCAACAGCGGTTTTTCTTGAACGGGAAACAGAAGTGGATGAGTATTTAACCTGGATAAATAAAAATGTTTCGGAACGCTTAGCCGGTTTCTACAATGGTTTTCAGGCGTTGAAAAATGATGGATTTGCGGTAGATGCAATTGCTCCGCAGGGTGCTATGTATCTTACTGTTCAGTTTTCATTGCACGGTTATAAAACCGACACAGGAAAGGTTTTGGAAACAACTCACGACATTACGCACTATTTATTGGAAGAAGCCAAAACAGCCATCGTACCATTCTATGCTTTCGGCACTTCAACTGAATCATCCTGGTATCGTCTTTCCATTGGTACAATAAAAACGGAGGACATAGAAAAAGTAATTGCACAACTGCGCAGTGCGCTTTCAAAATTGAAAAAAGGGTAAAGATCGTCATGCTGAACTTGTTTCAGCATCTCTAAAATCTGATATGTTATTAATAAGACCCTGAAACAAGTTCAGGGTGACGAGAGAATGAAAAATAATTATGTTGTAATTATGGCGGGCGGGGTAGGAACAAGGTTCTGGCCCATGAGCCGCTCACCGCATCCCAAACAATTTATTGATGTGTTGGGCACCGGGAAAACACTGATACAACAAACCTACGAACGCTTTCTTCCGGTTTGTCCTCCCGAAAATATTTATGTGGTAACCAATGAAAGCTACCGCGAATTAGTAAAGGAACAACTGCCTGCTCTGAGTAACGAACAAATTATTTGTGAGCCCAGCAGAAAAAACACAGCGCCCTGCGTTGCGTATGCAGCGTTCCGCCTTAGCGCAAAAAATCCGGATGCCAATATGGTGGTGGCGCCATCAGACCATCTTATTCTGAATGCACAGGCATTTGCAACCGTAATTAATAAAGCACTTTCAGAAACTGCAAAACACGATGTGCTAATTACGTTGGGAATAAAACCTTCGCGCCCTGATACCGGTTACGGTTACATTCAGTTCAATGAAAAAGAATTTTTAAACGGCAGCGGTGAAGTACAAAAAGTAAAAACGTTTACTGAAAAGCCTGACCTTGACATGGCAAAACAATTTCTTTCCAGTGGCGATTTTCTCTGGAACTCCGGAATTTTTATTTGGTCGGCAAAAAGTATTCTCAGCGCTTTCCGCGATAATGCCAGTGATATATTCCAGGTTTTTGGCGAAGGCAAAATGGTTTACGGAACGCTACAGGAAGAAGCATTTATTAAAAAAGCATATACCGTTTGCAAGAATATTTCCATTGACTATGCGGTAATGGAAAAAGCAAAAAACGTTTATGTTCTGTCAGCAGATATTGGCTGGAGCGACCTTGGAACCTGGGGTTCGCTTTATGAGTACGCCAGTAAAAATAAAGATGGAAATTCCATCATCGGAAAAAATGTAGTGGTTTACGATACTAAGAACTGCATAGTAAATGTTCCCAAAGACAAGCTGGTTGTATTGCAGGGACTGGAAGATTTCATCGTAGTAGAATCAGACGGAATACTGTTGGTTTGCCGCAAAACGGAAGAGCAGCAAATAAAAGTTATCGTCAATGATGTGAAGATTTCGAAAGGAGAAAAATTCGTTTAGTGAGAAACCGTCATGCTGAACTTGGTTCAGCATCTTTCTAATGAGACCCTGAAATATCCCGATAGCTATCGGGACAGGGTGACGCAACGTTTAGTTCCCGAACTTTTTATATTGTTCATCAACTGCTTTATCCATTGGCAGCAGAATTTTTCCGAACATAATAATTGCTTTTGCTGAGTCGGCATAGCTTTGGTCTTTCAGTAAGGTTGAATAATTTACAAATGCATCAGCTAAAGCCGGCTCAATCATTTTAGGTGCTCTGTAATTTCCGGCTTCTACTTTTTTATTCAGCAGGGGCATTGCATCGTTTATGCTTTTGTAAGCTTCACTGCTGTTGCGCATCAGCGCATCGCAAACGCCTTTTACAAAAAGCAGTTCGGCATCATCGGGGTCAAGCTTTACCAATTGTTTGTAGTAATACGATGATGCTTTGCTGTAATCTTTTTTGTCAACCAGCGCCTTTGCTTCTTCAAGACAAGTCTGGCGGAGCTTATCTAAATACTCACTATTGTCTTTATAGAAATTTGCTTCCTTGTCGTAGGTGCGCATTTTTACGGCATACTTCAATGCATCCTTCAACGCAGATTTATAATACTCTTTTATTTTTGTATCCGTTGAAAAATGAAATTCGTAATAACACATACTGATGTAGAGGTACGGCTCAGGGCTTTTACGGTATTTTTCGTTTTCAGTAAAAGTTTCAGCTTTGTAGGCGCAATCTTCAAATTTGCCTTTTGTAAAAAGCTCTTCGAGTTTAACTAATTCACCACCGATTACTTGTGCTGATAAATCAGAAGCAAGAAATAAGAGACAAGATGCAAGAAGTAAAAAATATTTCATTCCGTGTTTTTTTGTGAGGCAACAAAAATAGTTTTTTACTTTTATCCCTTGCATGAGAACGATAGAAATAACTACAACGCAAAATGTAACCATTGAGTATGAACTTGCTTCGTTCCGCGACAGGTTCTTTGCGTTCTTCATTGATTTCTGGATTCTTAATTTTTCAATTCTTCTGCTTTATTTATTCTGGATATGGATTGGCGGCTTTGAAACCATAAATTATTTTCTTTATTTAGTGATGCTTCCCATTTATCTTTTTTATTCACCTGCAAGTGAAATATGGATGAACGGACAATCGCTCGGAAAAAAAGCAATTGGAATAAAAGTAGCCAAGCTTAATGGCAAGCAACCTGTCATCAGTGATTACCTTATTCGCTGGGCGTTCAGGCTGATTGATATCTGGTTTTCGTCAGGCACTATTGCTGCTGTATTGGTGAACTCAACGGTGCGCGGACAACGGCTGGGTGATATGCTGGCAAATACAACCGTAATTAAAGTACGCTCTTCATTAAATATTGAAATAGCAGATGTGCTGCGCATCAATACCCGCGAAAATTATGAGCCGCAGTTTCCGCAGGTGCGCAACCTGAACGAGAGTGATATGCTGCTGATTAAAGCAGTGATTGAACGCACAAAAAAATATAATAACACCGCACACAAAGAAGCATTGGATATGCTGGTGCAGAAAATGAGAGAGGTGTTAAACATCACCGAAATACCAAAAGATAAAATTGCTTTTCTGAAAACATTGCTGAATGATTACATTGTTTTAACACGATGAAATTTTACCACAGATTTACACAGATTGAACACAGATTAATAGTTTATAATCGGCTGTTGCAATCTGTGAGAATCTGTGTCAATCTGTGGTGAGAAAAAAAATGAAAATACTTTTCAAAATCATTCAACCCATCTACTCTGTTTGGAGTTATCTGATTTTTTTTCTGTTTGTTGCAGTCAGTTTATTTATTACTCCGCTCATAATTATTGCCGGTGGAAAAAATTATATAAAACCGCTGATGCGGTATTACCGTTTCTGGAGTGATATATGGTTTGCGCTTAGTTTTATGAAACAGGATTTTACCGGGTACGAGAATATTGACAGCAATCGCGCCTATGTTGTTTCGGGTACACACTCATCAACGCTGGATTTATTTGCCTGCGGCTCGTCAATAAAAATGGCTTATAAAACACTGGCAAAAGTGGAGACCGGAAAAATTCCCTTGATAGGTTATCTGTTTAAAGTTGCCTGTCTGTTTGTTGACCGCAGTAGTCCCGAAAGCCGTAAAAAGAGTTTAGACCTTATGATAAAAACCCTGCGCGAGGGCACTTCCATTCTTATTATGCCTGAAGGTACACGCAACCGAACAGGCAAGCCGCTGAAAGAATTTCATGACGGAGCTTTCCGCATTGCAATAGAAACACAAACACCTTTGCTTCCTATGATTGTACTACACTGCCGCACATTAATGCCTATGGATACTTGGCTGGTTACACCCGGAACTGTTAGCGTGCGTTTTCTTAAACCGATTGACACCACAGGCATGACTGAAAAAGATATTCCCGCACTGAAAGAAAGAGTTTATAAATTGCAGGAAGAAGTGATATTGAGGGAGGATGTCTTTTTTAGGCAAGTAGGCAAACAGGAGTTAGGCAAGCAGGAAGACAGCCAAATAGCCAATTAGGCAAATAGGCAAATAGGTGTTTACTTTGTGGCTAATTCCTGTTTGCCTACTTGGCTTAAAAATGATAACAATCTACACCGATGGCTCTGCACTTGGAAACCCCGGACCGGGCGGTTACGGCATTGTGCTTTTGAAAGACCATCACCGCAAAGAAGTTTCGCAGGGCTACAGACTGACTACCAATAACCGTATGGAACTGCTCAGCGTTATAGTTGCGTTGGAGATGATTAAAGTTCCCGGCAGTGCGGTTACCATTTATTCCGATTCTAAATATGTAGTTGACTCGGTGGACAAGGGCTGGGTATTTGGATGGGTGAAAAAAAATTTTAAAGACAAAAAGAATGTTGACCTGTGGAAACGTTTCCTGTTAATATATCCCAAACACCACATAAAATTCAAATGGGTAAAAGGCCATGCAGATAATCCGTTGAATGAGCGCTGTGATGAACTTGCGGTTGCCGCTTCCAACAGCAGAGGTTTATTAGTTGATGAAGGGTATGAAGCTGCAAAGCGGGAAGAGTGCTCAAAATAATAGCTCTGTTTTAGCATACGTTTGCCATTCATAAATCTGAATGAAAAAATATACCGGGTTCATTTTATTAACAGCAATAATTATTCTGCTGATACTACTAAAGTGGACTCACTTATCACTGCCTTACTTTTGGGACGAAGCCTGGCCGTATTCAACCGCTGTGCATATGATGTATGAAAACGGGCTTAGCCTGTTTCCGGGAGCCATACCGTTTGAAATCTCAAGAGGTCACCCGCTGTTCTTTCATTTTATGAGCGCTTTGGGAATGAAGGTTTTTGGAAGCAGTATAACGGGCAGTCATATTTTTCCTTTGGTGGTTTCTATAGCGCTGATTGTTTTAATGTACGTTTTCTGTCGCAAATTTTTTAGCGAAAAAGTTGCAATTATCTCCTGCATTTTACTTGCAGTTCAACCTGTATTTATAGCGCAAGCGTGTTTGTTATTACCTGAAATGTTGGTTGCTTTTTTAAGCCTGTTCACCCTGTACTTTTTTTTAACTAACAAAACAGCGGGATATATAATTTGCGGAACATTACTTCTGCTAACCAAAGAAACGGGTATAGTTACAATACTGAGTTGCGGACTTTTGCAGGTGATTGAATTGTTGAACATGAACAGAAAGGAAGTGACGGTTAAAATGGTTTGCAGAAAAATGGTTGTGGTTATCGCTCCTGTGATAATTCCATCGTTGTTCTTCGTAGTACAAAAAATCAAATTTGGTTTTTTCTTTCTACCACTTTATACAGATGCTGACAATTTCAACAGCTTAGTTATACTTGAAAAACTGAAGAACTATTCTGCGTATTTATTTATTTATCAGGGAAGAAATGCAATCAGCGCTTTATTAATCATCAGTGCTGTTATTTTCTTTTTTGTCAGAAAAAAATCGTGGGACAGCATTCATAAAAAAGTTGTTTCACTACTGTCAATCTTCATTGTCTTGTACCTGGCTTTCAGCTCAGCTAATTTTTATTCTCCGCGTTATCTATTGAGCATCCTCGTTCCTTTTATAGTAGTTTCTGTATTCTTTTTCGATGCGGTTTTCAGCGAAAGGAAAGTTCTTTACTATTCTTTTTTTATTGTTGTTGCTGTTGTTCAGGTAACGTTTTGCCTGAAAAGAAATCATGTAAGCGACCATTCATTAAGCTATACAGATGCAATTGAGGTAAGTAAAAACATGACAGACTTTTGCGCGAAAGAAAATCTGTATTCAAAAAATATTTACTGCAGCTTTTTAATGCACACCTACCTTACCGATAAGTATGCGGGATATATTACCGATGGTAAATTATTTGACAAGGTTCAGTACTCTGCAAGTGAACAAACGCAGTATTATATTCAATTGAGTTATGAAAAAGATGAACTTATAGAACAGTTAAAAGCACAAAAAAAAATAGTGCGGTTATTACGCTTTGAAAAAAATTATGCCTGGAGTGAAATTTATGCAGTTGAAAAATCCAATTAACCTGAGTTGAGTTCGGGATAAGAATGGAGATAAAGACCCAAATCTTATCCAAAACTCAAATATAGTATAAAAAACCGCCCCGTCTCGATAGCTATCGAGATCTCAGGACGGTTTTTCACCAATAACTGATAACCGATTACTGTTTACCGGCTGCTTTACTCAAAAACAGCAACTCATTTACCACAATTTCAGTAACATATTTTTTCTCACCTTCTTTGTTAGTGTAGTTGCGTGAAGTAAGTTTTCCTTCAATAGCAACTTCGCTGCCTTTGGTCAGGTACTTCTGTGCAAGTTCCGCAGTTTTTCCCCAGGCAACTAGATTGTGCCAGCAGGTTTCTGTTACTTTTTCACCTTTTGCGTTGGTGAATGTTTCGTTGGTGGCAAGTGCGATGCGTGCAACTTTTTTGCCTTGTTCAAATTCTTTTACTTCAGGGTTTGTTCCTAAGTTTCCGATTAAACGTACGCTGTTTCTTAATGTGTTCATGATGTTTTTGTTTTTTAGTTAGACATGAATTAATTGTCGGCACAAAGGAACATCCACCACCAAGCCGTAGTCGGTTCTTATCCGTTTACTTCTGAAAATAAACGAGTATAAGCGTTTGTAATCGGGATTTTTTTTTACTTTAGCGGAAGGAATGGCACACGGATGACACGGATTGGGCGGATAAATACAGATTTTAAAATCCGCGCCAATCAGTTAAATCCGTGTCATCCGTGTGCCATCCCCGTCATCCGCTTTCCATTAAAAAACAACACCATGCAAGAAGAAAAACAGTGTCTTGAATGTGGCGAACCTTTAAAAGGCCGTGCCGACAAAAAATTCTGTGACGACCAGTGTCGCAGCAATTACAACAACAAAGCCAACAGCGACACCACTGCCGAAATGCGAAACGTAAATAATATTCTTCGCAAGAACCGCAGAATATTAGACAGCATTGTATCGCCCGAAGGCAAAGCAAAAATCAGCAAATCAAAATTAACCGACAAAGGATTTAATTTCAAATACCACACGCATACTCACACAACTTTAAAAGGCAGCACCTATAAACTCTGCTACGATTATGGATATTTACCAATTGAAAATGAGTTTATCATGGTGGTGAAATGGGGAAGTTTCACCAATTAAAAACTACTCTTTCAGAAACGAGCCCAAGAATTTTATTTTTTCTCCATTATCAATTTTCACCGAATACTTTCCGGGAGCAAATTCTTTAACAGCGATGCTTTCAGAAGAAGATGAAAAAGAGGAAGAGTAAATTTCCTTACCTGTAATGTCATAAAAATGAACAAAAAATTTTTCAGCAATTCCGGTGTTTGAAATTTTTAATTCATCCTTTACCGGATTCGGAAAAATACTGATACTGTTTTTTGTAGCTTGTTCTTCAACACCAGAAGATGACGGAAGTACCAACTCCATCGCATCAATATAAAGTTCGCAACCTTCATTTCCCAAACCATCAGGATTAGCGGTTGATGATAATATTATTCCAATCGTATCAGGCGTTTCAGCAGAGCGATACACAAAATCATTTTCAAGTAAAGTCCATGAAGTTACATCGCTGTGAAATAATTTTCCGGCTACTGCAATCGTATCGCGTTGATGCGTTACCGTGTTGTATTTTGTTAAAAAAGCGGCAATAGCTGATGAATCATTATTTATCAAAATTGTTTTGTAATAGCATTTCAATTTTGTTGGGCGCTGGTTGTAAGGTCTGCCGGGTTCAATCAAAGCACTGTTGACATTAATACTTCCTAAAACCGCTACAGCAGCGGGAATTGGTCCTGCCGAAAGTTTTAATGAATAGTTTCCCTGATAAACATCAACCGTATCTTTTATTACCTGAATACCTATAAACTGAACAGGATTAAATGTTCCCCAAAACTCTGGCTCTTCATAAGTTCCATGGTCAATCCATGATTCAAATCCAAAGTTGTAATCCTGTGATTTTGCAGATGAGATGATTGCGCAGATGATAAAACTGAGTAGTAGTATTCTTTTCATATTTTTGATTTTCTTTGACAAACATAGCAAATGAAAATTAACGTAATTATAAAAGACCGGAATTTAGCTGAACGGGTAACAATTATTCTTCTCTTTTTGTGCATCAATAGTTTTGCCCAGCAGCCAACTGCTTTTACTGTTTCACTTGAACCGGTTACTATTCCCGGTTTTCCGGGGCTGCATTCATTTAATTTTTCGCAACACAATGGCAAGTGGCTAATCATTGGGGGACGCAGAGATGGATTACATATTCCGCAACCAGGTGCTTTTCCGGCTAATTTGCGCAACGATAGTATTTACGTTGTTGAGCCAGCCACGCAACAGGTTTGGAAATCCGGACTGTCGGTACTTCCGGATAGTGTGCGCGACCAGCTGAGTTCAACCAATTCAAATTTTACAACAAACAACGGAACCCTTTTTATCTCCGGTGGTTATGGGTTTTCAACTGCTGCAAACATGAAAATTACGTTTCCATACCTTACTGCTGTCAGCGTGGATAGCCTGATACAGGCTGTAATAAACGGTGATGATATTTCGCCCTGGTTCAAAACAATCCGTTCTGATTATTTTAAAGTTACCGGAGGCAGATTGAATTTTATTGACACACATTTCTACCTTGTTTTCGGTCACCTGTTCGATGGAGAAGTAGCGCCAATCCCCGTAATTAGTGGAGATACCGTTTACTGGCAACGATATACATACGCCATTAAAAAATTTGATATTAACGTTGATGCGAACAGTCTTTCTTTTTCTCCCATTGCTGAATGGGTTGATTCCGCTGCCATGCGAAGAAGAGATTACAACCTTGTGAAACAAATATTCCCCAACCGAAACGTTGGGCTTACCGCATTCAGCGGAGTTTTTCCGGTTGAATTTGTTGGTGTTCCTTATCTTGAACCGATTGATATTGATACCGCAGGATTTACGGTTGTAAATACTTTTCAGCAGAAATTAAATCATTATCACTGTGCAAATATTCCGGTTTATGATTCGGTTGCAAACGCCATGCACACTGTATTTTTCGGAGGTGTGGCGCAATATATTGTTGATTCAACCGGAGCTATTGTTGAAGACCCCAGTTTCCCTTTTGTAAAAACAGTAGCACGTGTTACACGAAAAAGTGATGGCACTATGGAAGAGGTAAAACTGGGGAATGAACTTCCCGGTTTTCTGGGTTCGGGATCTGAATTTATTGTGAATGAAAATCTGGATTTACTGGAACACGAAATCATTGACCTTAATAAAGTAACCGCAGACATTTCATTTGCAGGATATATTGTTGGCGGTGTAAACAGCAGTTTTGCCTATGCCATGAGTTTTAATCCTGACCAGAATAGTTTTGCCTCGCCCACCATTTATAAAGTAAATATTATTAAAGGAAATGCGTTGGGCGAAAAACCAATTTCGTTCAACCAAAATGAAACACTGCAACTGAGTTTGTTTCCCAATCCCGCGTCAGGAAGTGTTAATCTGTCATTTAATGTTGCAGCAAAGACGGATGTTTCTGTTTTTGTAATCAACGAATCGGGTAAAACAGAAGAGGAATTTTTCTATCCTTCCGTTTCAAAAGGCAAACAGAATTATAAAATTATTTTACCCGAAAAAAAAGGAATCTATTTCATTAAAATAAAAACAAAAGATTTTGTTTCCACTAAAAAACTGATAGTTGAATAAAATAGAACTAAAGGGAATTCCGTTTCTTCCGATACTGCTCATTTTATTTCTGGCTGTTTATACCTTCCCTGCATTTGAACCGGTAATGGGAACAGGCTTAGACCAAAGTTATGTTTTTGCTTTCAATTATTTTTTCAATCAGGGAATTTCTCATGGCAGCGATGTCATCTTCAGTTATGGTCCGCTGGGTTTTATCCGCTTTCCTTTATTGATTGGAAATAATTTTCTTATCGCTTTTTTGTTCACGTTTATTTTTCAATTGCTTTTTGTATGGCTTATTTTTCAGGCAACAAAAAGTATTAAGCAAAAAGGCTTGTGGTTGTTTTTTATTGCTGCTTTGTTGCTCAGCGCCAACCTGCGCATTGACGAAAAAATGATGGGCTGTGTTGCCATTGCGCTGCTGCTGCACTCTACCGCGCGCAAAAATTATTTTCTCACTATTGCAATTGTTGTTACCGCACTTTCGTTTTTTGTAAAAATAAATATTGCTGCTGCATCGGTAATGATGGCAGCTTCATACCTTATTCTTGATTTTGTCCGAAACAAAAAGTTTAACAATCTTTTACTTACGTTGGGAATTGGTTTCAGCGTCTATTTTTTGTTGTGGCTTGTTATCAATCACAATTTAGATGGCAGCTTGTTACACCTCCGCAATTGGTTTTTTATCAGCAACGGAAACCTTGGTGCAACTTCAGTAAATGCCACTAACGATAAAACTCTCTTGCTGTTGCTGGTGAGTTTTATTGCAGGTTATTGGTTGATATTCCGGACTGAAAATGTAAATACAGTTTATGTAATTTTTGCATTGTCATTGTGGGCGGTGTTTCGCTACTCCATTGCACGTGAAGAAAATTATCACGCAAAAACATTTTTCAATTTTCTGATTTTGTTTACCGCTGTTTTATTTTTTGCACAGGAAAAAGTAAAACTCTTGCAACTGGCGGCATTAGCCGCCATGCCGTATCTCTATTATAAAAATATGGTTCAAATTGAACATTTTTATATTGAGGTAAAAATGGAATATGGAGAATTTACCAATTTCAAAAATTCATTAAACATACTGAATGGAAGTGAAGCGGATTTTTACAATCGCCTTTCTGAAAAAAATCTGGAGACAGTTATACTGGCAGACAGCGCGAAAAAAATTCTCTCAAACAATACTGTTGATATTTTTCCATGGGAAGTAAGTTATGTTGCTGTCAATAACCTGAATTATAAGAACCGCCCTTTGTTTCAGCTTGGCTGTGTGAATACAGCAATACTTGATAAAGTAAATGCAGATTTTCTGAGTTCAGAAAATGCGCCACAGTATTACATCTGGACTAAACTTAATATCTGGAGTGAGATGACCAGCATTGACCAGCGCTACATTCTGAGTGATGACGGGCAAGTGAATTTTGCAATTATGAATAACTATGCTCAGGTATATGAAGACGAAAAAATAAGAATTCTGAAACGCACTGCAAAAGAAAAACTAACGGTTGAAAAATTCAATCATACAAACACTGTCATCTGGAATGAATGGACTCCTCTTCCCGAATTAAAAGAAGCAACAGCATTGCGCATGAAATTTACTGTTGACAAAACGTTGGCCGGTAAACTCAAACACGCTTTATACAAAGAGCCTGAGTATTATATGCTGTATCAGTTAGAAAATGACAGTATAAAGAAACACCGATTAGTAGTGCAAAACAGTGAAAGCGGAATTTGGGTTGCACCCTATTTAGAATATTATAACGACAGTCTGAAAGGCGAAAAAGTAAAAGCAATAAAATTTATTTACACCGACCATTCCTATGTTTATAAGCCGCAGTTCAGCGTGGAGTGGGAAGAAATAAAACTAAAATAATGAGCAACGTCATTGCGAGCGTAGCGAAGCAATCTCCTTATGAGGTGAGATTGCTTCGGGTGAAAAACCCTCGCAATGACGCTTCCTTACGCCTTTTTCAAATTCGCAGCTACTTCATCCCAGTTAATTACATTCCAGAAAGCGGCAATGTAATCAGGTCTGCGGTTTTGGTAGTTGAGGTAATAGGCATGTTCCCAAACATCAAGGCCAAGAATAGGAGTACCTTTTACTTCAGCAATATCCATCAACGGATTATCCTGATTAGGTGAAGAGGAAACAACTAATTTCCCGTCATGAACAATCAGCCATGCCCAGCCTGAACCGAAACGTGTTGCTCCTGCATTGTTAAACTGTTCTTTAAATGTATCAAACGAACCGAAGTCGCGGTTAATGGCAGCAGCCAGATCACCGGAAGGCAATCCACCGCCTCCGGGTTTCATCACTTTCCAGAAAAGGCTGTGATTAAAGTGTCCTCCCCCATTGTTGCGAACAGCAGCGCTAGCTTTAGAAATTCCTTTCAGAATTTCTTCCAGTGATTGCGATGCAAGCGGTGTTCCTTCAATCGCTTTATTCAGATTAGTTACGTACGCGTTGTGATGCTTGCTGTGATGGATTTCCATAGTGCGTGCATCAATATGCGGTTCAAGTGCAGTGTATTCATAAGGGAGTTTTGGTAATTCAAATGCCATGTTTTTTAGTTTATAAGGTTTAGAAAGTTTAAAGGTTTAAAAGTTTACGGGTTCAAAGATAGAACTCTGTGAGAGCAAAGTCAAAATTAATGAAATGATAACACCTGAATACAGAAAAAGTTTGCTCAGTGTTGAGAAATTATGGGTTGCATAATTTCAGCAATACTCTTGTGACCCTTATCATTCAAATGATAATCTGCTTTCCAGAATAATTCTTCAGTTCCTTTTTTCTCTTTCCAATTATCGTACAGGTCAACATAGTTAAGGTTATTTGTTTTTAACCATTCTATCAGTTTTTCTGTCAGTTCCCTGTTTATTTTCAAATCATCATTAGAAAATTTGAGCATACTCTGAACATCTTTAATGCTTGCTTCGTCTGTTGCAGGCTCAACATCAACCTTTGTAGGCAAAAGCAAAATGTAAAGTCCGATTTTATTTTTATCGCACTGTTCTTTTATAAGGGTTAACTGTTTTTGAGTTATTGAAATTGCCGTAGTTTTAAATTCAGGAAATTTTTTAAAAAACTTTACCTGATTCATCAGTTGTCCGGTAAATCCGGGATGCTTTTCATCTACCGCCCATAAATCATAATAATAATCGTCTTTCCGTTCGGGAACAGTCAGCCGGTTATTTTCATTCTCAATTCTTACTGCATCTAAAAAATCATTGCCTATATAAATTGTAACAATAAACAAATCGGGCTTCAAAGATTCAAATCGTTTCAATACTCCAAAATAATTCTGTGGTCCATAATAACCCGCTCCTGCATTGATAATTTCCCACGCAACATCATTACCGGAAACTTTTAAATTAATCATTTCTTCCAGTTGATTCGGAAATGATTCTGAATTGTAAACCACACCATCAATATGTGAATCACCGGTAACAATTACACGAAATGTATTTGAATTTTTTTCAATTTTTGTATCGCTGTCTTCCTTAAATCCTAAGTTATTTGTTTTAATCACCAGCTTTCCCAACGGATGCTCGGGCCACTTGAATTCCTTTATAGTATTAGGCTGATGAATATGACCTGCAATTGAATCTGCTACATAATAATTTGATTCGGTTTCACCAAAGTGAGGCTTCAGTTCAAACGTTTCTGCAACTTTATTTTCACCGGGAGTTTCCTTGTTCTCTGAAGATTTCGGGGAAGAACAGGAAAAAATAATGAGTGATGAAAGCAGTGATATGACAATAGAATTTTTCATGCATCAAAAGTAAAAAAAACCATAAGTATTTATTCGTGATGCTTTCACCCGGCAACAAATCGCAAATCTGCAACGAATGTCTATTTTTGGCAACACAAAAAAATAAATCATGGCAGACTTTATATTGGAATACGGGCACAAACCGGGATGGAAATCAGTTTTCAATGTACTTGGAATTACAGTTCCTCCGCGACTGAAACGACTGAAAGGAAGTTGGAAAAAACAAATTCTTGCCGGTAAAAAAGTTGTTACTGCAACGGGCGCAATCAATGCTTCTGTTCTCAGCAATATCTATGATGAGTTGGGCGGACACGCTATAATAAATTCTCTTCCTGCCGAAGACAGAGCAGATGTGTTGTTGTTTGATG
Organism: Chitinophaga pinensis; assembly: GCA_945889235.1. Taxonomy (GTDB): domain Bacteria; phylum Bacteroidota; class Bacteroidia; order SXHM01; family SXHM01; genus SXHM01. The sequence continues at coordinate 17,245 of CAMDBK010000001.1, read as the reverse complement.
CCACAGGAATTGAAACTGTTGCACAACTGAAATCACTGTATGATTTTTTTCATGCGAATGCGGGAAAGCTGGCAAATAATGCTCGTATCGTAATAATAAGCCTCACACCCAGCCCCTCTCCAAGGGAGAGGGGGGCAGAGAGTGAGGCTGCACAACAAGCGATAGACGGTTTCTCACGCTCGGTTGCAAAAGAGATTGGCAGAAAAGGAGCAACGGTAAATCTGGTTCGGATTGAAAATAAAAACGTAACAGAAAAACAATTGTTCCCTGTTTTGCATTTTCTTTTTTCAGAAGCATCTGCATTTGTAACGGCACAGGTTTTCAGAATTAATTCAAGCGGAACTATTCCGCAAATTGTTCCGCTGGAAAATTCTTTGGCAGGAAAAATTGCTTTGGTAACAGGCGCTGCGCGCGGTATTGGCGAAGCCACTGCCCGTAAATTGGCTGCCGAAGGAGCAACCGTAATTGTATTAGACAGACCCGAAGATTCAGAAGCAGGAAAAAAAGTTGCCGACTCCATCAACGGAAAATTTCTTGCTGCTGATATGAGCAAAGAAGAGTCTGCACAACTCATTAATGATTACCTGAAAAAAGAATTCAACGGTGTTGACATTCTCATTCACAATGCCGGAATTACCCGCGATAAAACCATTGCAAAAATGGATGAGAAATACTGGGACATGGTTTTGAATGTAAATCTTCAAGCGCTTATCAGAACAAATAATTTATTGCTGAAATCTGGTACCATCCGTAACAACGGACGCATTGTTTGTCTTTCTTCCATCTCCGGATTTTCAGGAAATTTCGGGCAGACAAATTATGCGGCTACCAAAGCAGGAATCATTGGTTATGTAAAAGCATTAGCAGAAGAACTTGCTGCAAATAACATAACAGCAAATGCTGTTGCTCCCGGTTTTATTGAAACCAAAATGACAGCCAAAATGCCTCTCTTCACTAAAATGGGCGGACGCAGACTAAGCAATCTAAACCAAGGTGGCTTAGCCGAAGATGTAGCAGATATGATTACCTTTCTTTCCTCACCGGGAGCGGCAGGTATCAACGGACAAACGCTGCGCGTTTGCGGGGGAAGTTATATTGGGGCGTAAAGCAAGTAATGTTTTTAAAATTTAAGATAGGGCATTAACCCATGCAACCCGCCCTCGCGACCAAACCCGCTTTCTTTATATCCCCCGAAAGGTGATGTAGGGTCAAACTTATTATAAGTGTTTGCCCAAATAACCCCTGCACGCAATTTATTGGTCATGTTAAAAATTTTAGAACCCTTATCCGTCCACACGCCAGCCGACAAACCATAAGGAATATTGTTGGCTTTTTCAATTACTTCTTCAACAGTTCTGAAAGTCTGCACAGTTAAAACCGGACCAAAAATTTCTTCCTGCACCACACGGTGACTTTGTGATGCATTCAAAAATAATGTTGGTCTGCAGAAATATCCTTTACTCGGAACGCTGCACTTGCTCTGGTAAAAATCAGCGCCTTCGTTTTTACCAATCTCAATGTATTTGTTGATGGTGGCAAGTTGTTGTTTTGAATTAATAGCACCTATATCGGTGTTCTTATCAAGTGGGTTGCCAACAATCAACGTTTCCAATCTGTCTTTCAGTTTGCGGATAACCACATCAGCAACGCCTTCCTGCACAAACAGGCGCGAACCGGCACAACACACATGCCCCTGATTAAAAAATATTCCGTTCACAATTCCCTCCACCGCCTGGTCAATCGGAGCATCTTCAAAAATAATGTTGGCGGCTTTGCCGCCCAACTCCAGCGTTGCTTTTTTCCTGGTTCCGGCAATTGCTTTCTGAATTAGTTTACCCACATCGGTAGAACCTGTGAACGCAATTTTATCGATATCGGGATGATTCACAATTGCTGCTCCGGTGCGCCCAGCGCCTGTAACAATGTTCACCACGCCATCGGGCAAACCGCTATCGGCAATAAGTTCGGCAAGTTTTAAAGCAGTGAGCGAGGTGGTTTCCGCGGGCTTTAAAACAACGGTATTGCCCGTTGCCAAAGCTGGGGCAATTTTCCACGCTGCCATCAGCAATGGAAAATTCCAGGGAATAATTTGTCCTGCAACACCCAGTGCTTGCGGCTTACGATTCGGAAAAGCGTATTCTAATTTATCAGCCCAACCTGCATAATAAAAGAAATGATTTGCTGCCAGCGGAATATCAATGTCACGTGATTCGCGAATGGATTTTCCGCCATCCATTGTTTCTATAACACTGAACTCACGAGCACGCTCCTGCAACAAACGCGCAATGCGGTAAATATATTTTCCGCGTTCTTTTGCCGGCAGCTTGCTCCATGTCTTATCGTACGCTTTGCGCGCTGCTTTCACTGCTTTGTCCACATCTTTTTCATCCGCATCAGCAATGGAAGAAAGCTTTTCTTCAGTAGCCGGATTGATAGTGTCAAAATATTTTCCGGATGAAGGCTTTACAAACTTGCCATCAATAAAAAGTTCGTATTGCTTCTTCAGATTGATATGCGAAGTGCTTTCAGGTGAAGGCGCGTAAGCCCATTTAGAATTGCCCAGAGAAAGAGTTTTTTTATTTATTATTTTTTTCATTGTTCTTTGTTTTTCTCCTCCCCTTTGGGGAGGTCGTGAGGGGCTTTTAGTCTTTTGAAAAATAATCTCCGCTTTGATAAACCCCATCCTGTTCTTTTTGCAATTGCATTAAAATATCATTTGCCAGACTGCTCGCACCAAAGCGATACCATTCGTTGGTGAGCCATTTATCACCCAATGTTTCGCGCAGCATCACCAGATATTGCAACGCAATTTTTGCCGTTGAAATTCCACCTGCGGGTTTCATTCCCACCATTTTTCCGGTTTTGTAATAGTAGTCGCGAATGGTTTCTAACATCACCAGGGTAACAGGCTGTGTGGCGGCTGGAGAAATTTTTCCGGTGCTCGTTTTAATAAAATCTGCACCGGCATAAATTGCTATTTCGCTTGCCCTGCGCACATTATCAAGCGTTGAGAGTTCTCCTGTTTCTAAAATTACTTTTAATCGTGCATCGCCACAAGCTGCTTTCACCTCGGCAATTTCATCAAATACATAGGCATAATTTCCTTCCAGAAATTCACCGCGCGAAATCACCATGTCCACCTCATCTGCTCCATTCTCCACCGCAAAATGTGTATCGCTTATTTTCACTTTTCGTGTAGATTGGCCGCTCGGGAAAGCCGTTGCAACGGAAGCAACTTTTATCCCCGTTCCTTCTAATTGTTTTTTGGCAAGTTTCACAAAAGTGGGATAAACACAAACTGCTGCAACGGTCGGTAAGCCCTGCAGAACATCGTGCAGATGTGCTGCTTTATAACACAGTTGTTTTACTTTTCCTTCGGTGTCTTTTCCTTCCAGCGTAGTAAGGTCAATCATGCTCAATGCAAGTTTCAAACCCTGCACTTTGCTTTCTTTTTTTATGCTACGCGTTTGAAATCGTGCCACACGTTCTTCCACTCCAACCTGGTCAATGGTTGGTGTTTTGCTGAAATCGGGTCTCGCCTGAGGCGAGATTGTTTGTATTTGCATAAGGGAGTCAAAGATAGAAAGAAATGAAAACTAAATTTGCACCATGATTCAAATTGCTTTTTTCACGTTTAATCCTTTTCAGGAAAATACGTATGTCTTGTATGACGAAACTAATGAGTGCATTATCATTGACCCGGGATGCTACACTCCGCTGGAACAGGCAGAGCTTTCAACGTTTATTGAAAACAATAATCTGAAACCTGTCCGTCTGATTCTTACACATTGTCACATCGATCATATTCTCGGCTGTAGATACATTACCGAACGCTACAACCTGATTTCAGAAACCAACAAAATTGAAATTCCGATTTTTGAAAACGCAGAAAGAGCCGCTGCTATTTTTGGAATTCGTCTTGAAAAACCGCCCGCTCCCGGAAAATTTATTGATGAAAAAGATGTGATTAAATTTGGTGAAAGCTCACTACAAATTCTTTTTACTCCCGGCCATTCACCCGGAAGTTTATGTTTTTATAACAAAGAACAGAAGTTTGTAATTGGTGGCGATGTTTTGTTTCATGGAAGCATTGGAAGAACAGACCTTCCCGGAGGGAATTTTGATACACTGATAAGCAGCATTCACGAAAAACTTTTTCCGCTTGGAGATGGCGTTACCGTTTATCCCGGACACGGCCCTGAAACCACAATCGGGTTTGAAAAGGCAAATAATCCGTTTTTGTAGTGTTAAAAACTTGCTTGGTTGTTCATAATATGTTTATATTTGCCTTATCAAAACTCAAAACTATCTGAAAGCCATCATGATAAAAAGATATATTCTTCTGCTTATCATCCTTTTACCATTAGCTACAGAAGCTCAGCGCTGGAAACGTATGCGCTACGAAATTGTGGCTGCTGTAGGAACTACTAACTTTCTCGGAGAACTGGGAGGGGCAAACCAGATAGGTACCAATTACTACAAGGATTTGGAGATGGCGGCCACCCGTTATGTGCTTAACTTAGGAATGCGCTATAAACTTTCACAATCCACAGCTCTTAAAGTAGGTTTTTCATACGGAAGATTACATGGCGATGACAAGTGGACTCAAGAACCATACAGAAACAATAGAAACCTAATGTTCAAATCTCCCGTTGTGGAACTTGCAGCGCAATATGAGTTTTCATGGATGAAAGAAACCATCGGAAGCCGATACAAGGTAAGGCGTGTGCGTGGTCGTGGTAAAAAAGGAAGTGATATTTATGTTTATGGATTTTTTGGTGTGGCAGGTTATTATTTTAATCCTAAAGCAATGTACAACGGCAAATGGACAGCACTTGCACCTTTAAATACAGAAGGGCAAGGACTAATTCCTACCCGTAAAGATTACTCACGTTTTCAATTTGCAATACCCGTTGGAATTGGATTGAAATACAGTTTAAACAAAACTTCAAGCATCGGAATTGAATACGGAATCAGAAAAACCTTTACTGATTATATTGATGATGCAAGCACTGTGTATTACGATAAGACCGAACTGGCTTCTAACTTTGGGGATGCCTCAGCCCAATTGTCTGACCCTGCAATTTTAGGAGATGGTGGACTGGGAGGTGCTCCCGGTCCGTTTAGCGGCTGCCAGACTTGTGCTGGTCAGCAACGTGGCGATCCGCGTGACCTTGACCACTACATGTTTTTCCTCATCACCTACAACTACAAGTTGAAAACCACCAGGAAAGGTTTACCTAAATTCTAATGCTGCGGCTCAGTTTTTGTGGCACTCCCCAACCAATGAAAAAGTATTTATTACTGTCATTCTTTGCATTAATCCATGGTTTGCCGAGCATAGCTCAAAAATCAGAACTCGGTGTTATGGGAGGCGTTTCGTTTTACAACGGAGAATTAAATCGCAAAAAAATATTCTTCCTGCCCAAAGGTGCATTCGGTGCGTTTTACAGACACAACTTTAACGAACATTTCTCAGGTAAATTATGTTTCCTGTATGGAAGCATTGAGGGCAATGATGCATTATCAGCAAACGCAGAACAAATTCAACGCAACCTCAGTTTTAAATCAGTGGTTGCTGAATTCTCTGCTCAACTTGAAATTAATTTTCTTCCTTTTATAGCAGGTGATTCTAAAACACCGTTCACGCCTTATATTTTTGGTGGTTTCGGAGTTTTTAAATTTAACCCTAAAGCTTTTGTAGATCCCGGAACCTACACCATTAACGGAACAAATTATACAGTAGCAAATGTTGGTTACTATGCACTGATGCCACTTGGTACCGAGGGACAAGGAACAACCGCTTACCCCGACAGAAAAAAATATTCACTTACAAGTTTTTCTATTCCGTTTGGTATCGGATTCAAATTCAATGTTGCCAGTGGAATTGTTTTTGGAGTAGAGTGGGGGATGCGCCCTACCTTTACTGATTATCTGGATGATGTAAGTAAAACCTATGCAGAACCAATTGTTTTGCGTGCAGAATATACTGATGTAGCTGCCGTATTATCTGATCGCTCAATCGGAACAACTGAAAGCAATGTAGATAGACAAAGAGGAAACTCTACAAACAATGACTGGTATTCATTTACAGTCGCAACACTTTCATATGGTATAAAAAACAAGAAAGCAAAGTGTGCTGCATACCAGTAAGTATGTAGTTTTTTTACTTCTTATTGAACTTATTCATCACAAAAGCAATATCCATAGAACCAAAATCTTTGATCAGTTCCACTGATTTAAGAATGCTTTCATTGATGATGGGCTTTTCTTCAGTCGTCCATTCGCCCAAGACATAATCTACTTGTCTGCCTTTGGCAAAATCATTTCCCACACCAAAGCGCAGGCGTGGATATTCATTTGTATTCAGTTCAAATTGTATGCTTTTTAAGCCGTTGTGTCCGCCATCGCTGCCTTTGGCTCTCAGCCGAAGTTCGCCACAAGGGAGCGCAAGGTCATCGGTGACCACTAATAGGTTCCGGATAGAAATTTTTTCAGCTGTAAGCCAATATTTAATGGCTTTACCACTCAGATTCATATACGTGGTGGGCTTTATAAGAATAAACGTGCGGCCTTTGTGTTTTACTTCACACACATCGGCCAAACGGTCGGGCTTAAAAACAGTAGTGGACGCCTTTGCAAGGGCATCCACTACTTTAAAACCTATGTTATGGCGGGTCTCGGCATACTCGCTTCCGATATTACCAAGACCTGCTATTAAGTATTTCATTGATGTGTTCAATGTTTAAAAGTTTAAAAGTTCAAAGTTTGAGGATAACCTGAAACTTTGAACTTTTAAACTTTGAACTATCAAACTATTTCTTAGCGTCTTTAGCCGGTGCTGCTGCCTTGGCTGGAGCTGCTGCTGCTGGAGCCGCTGCTGCCGGTGTTGCTGCCGCTGCCGCTGCAGCAGGGGTTGCTTCTTCAAGCGCTCCGCGTTTGTGTTTCACGCCTACTACTTCACTTGCAGGGTTGTCTAAGAACTTAACTCCGGGAAACTCCAGGCTGTTCACTTTAACTCCTTCGTTTATCTTCAGAGCGGTAACATCAATAGTCACATTTTCAAGAAAATCCTTGGGCAGAGCACTGATTTTTAAAGTTCTGTAATTCTGAACCAGTGAACCTCCGTCCTTAACACCTGATGCGCTTCCTGTAATTTTTACTGGAACATCAACTGTAATGTATTTTACTGGATCAAGTTCACGGAAATCAATATGAATAATTTTATCATTGATGGGGTGGAACTGAATTTCCTGCATGATAGCAGAATACTGGTTGTCACCTACTTTAATATCGGCTTTAAAAACTTCAGGTGTGTAAACGAGTTTTTTGAACTCTTTTTCATCAGCCACAAAGTGGATTTGCTCTTTTCCGCCATAAATTACACAGGGGATAAGACCACTTCTGCGCGAAGCTTTTGCATCTTTCTTCCCTACGTTCACTCTTGGTGAACCGCTAATAGATACTGTTTTCATTGTTTTGTTTTTTTTGATTGTTAATTATTGATTGGATTGTCTTAATACTTGATACTCTTTTAGAAAATAAAGTGTGTGCTTATTGATTCGTAATTGTGAACCTTCCTTATTACATCCGCAAACAGCGGAGCCACTGAAAGCACTCTTATTTTATTGCTTTCCCTCTTCAGCGGAATAGTATTGGTTACCACTAATTCGGTAAGATTTGATTTTTCTAAATTTTCATAAGCATCGCCTGAAAGTAGTGGATGGGTAATGCAGGCACGAACGCTATTTGCTCCTTTTTCCATCATCATATCAGCAGCTTTTACCAAGGTTCCGCCCGTGTCAATGATGTCATCAACCAGCACTATATCTTTGCCCACAATGTCACCGATAACGGTCATGCTGTGTACTTCGTTTGCCACCTTGCGTTGTTTGTAGCAAATAGCCAAATCAACATTCAGGTTTTTAGCATAAGCGTTTGCCCTGCGAGTTCCACCTACATCCGGAGTTGCCATAACTAAATTAGGCAGACCAAGATTTTTCAGGTAATCTAGAAACAGGTAAGAAGAGTATAAATGGTCAACCGGAACATCAAAAAAGCCTTGTATCTGGTCGGCATGTAAATCCATTGTAATAATGCGGGTAGCACCGGCAGCGCTGATAAGATTTGCCACTAATTTTGCTCCGATGGAAACACGGGGTTTATCTTTTCTATCTTGTCTTGCAAACCCGAAATACGGAATAACTGCCACTACCTGTTTGGCTGATGCGCGCTTGGCAGCATCAATCATTAAAAGCAATTCCAAAAGGTTATCAGCCGGAGGAAAAGTGCTTTGAACAATAAAAACGTCTTCTCCGCGGATACTTTCACCAAAAGAAGGCTCAAACTCACCGTCTTTAAAGCGTGCAACCGATGATTTTCCTAAAGGAATACCATAAGCCTCAGCTATCTTTTCAGATAGATAAGAGCTTTTTTCTCCGGTAAATATTTTTACTTCAAAAGGCATGTTTTATTGCAAAAGGGCTGCGAAGATAGAGAAAATGTACAAAGTACAAAGCACTAAGTTCAGAGATTTATATTGCACCTTTAAGGAAAACATTAATTCTTCAATGACTGATAACAATTTTTGAAGTGAAATAATTGTTTCCGTCCTGAATAAAAACGCTGTAAATGCCTGAACAAAGTGCCGAAACATCAATGTCTGTTTTTTGATTATCAATGCTTGATATTTTGAAAACCACCTGCCCGAACGAATTAATTAGTGTTACTGTGCACTTATGACTGCTTACCTTTGACTGAATATGAAACTTATTATTAGCGGGGTTGGGATAAATGAGCCATTGTCCATTGTCCATTTTTAATTCCTTGTCACCCACCGTTCCGTCATCGCCTGCTCCTACTTTTGCCACAAGAATGTCGGAATATCCGTAAGAATAAAGTGTTATGTCAAGAGTTGATGTGCTGTCGAAAACTGCAGCAGAGGTAAATGTTCCTGCGATGTATGCAAAACCATAATCATCGTTTGCAACCGAGTAACTATTTTCGCCATAACCGCTTCCGCCATGTTGTGCCCACTGAATTGCTCCGTCTGCTGCATATTCTGCAACAAATAATTCGTCCATATCTGATATGTTTATCACGGATGGGCTTTCACCGAATGTAGCTGTGCCGGTATAGTTTCCGGTGAGGTAAATTTTGTTGTCGTTTCCTATGCAGGCATCATTGACAACAATGCCACTGCTGGTTGAGCTGTGTCCTGCATTTTTTGCCCAATGAGCTATTCCAAGTGTATCATACTGCGCAATAAAAATTTCGATGGCCGATGATGTGGTAAGTGAAATAGGGGCTGGTGTGGTGGAATTAATTGCAACAGGACCAAGTGTGTATTCACCGGTTAAAATAAGTTTGCCTTCTGTTGTGCGGTCCAGCGATGTAACCATATCACTGCTGAACTCTCCGCCTGAGCCCACGGCCCATTCGGGATGAACTCCACCAGCAGAAAATTTAGCTGTAAAAATATCAGGATAAAATCCCGGCCCCGGAATTGAAAACGTATCGGGCTCAATTCCGAACAGTTGACGGTTGTAATAATATCCCGCCAGAAAAACATCATCATTAACTCCTGCTTCTATTCCCTGCGGGTCGGTTGCGGAATTGTTAGTAATAACTTTTGAGTTTGCAGTAAGCAAGCCCGAAGCATTATAACAGCTAAGGAAAATATGATATTTCGAATCTTCATAAAGGGTGTCATTTACAGGATTTGTGAAAATAGTGCGGTCAAACATTCTTCCTGCAATCCACATTTTTCCGTTGGTATCCATGTCAGCAACAAAAGTAGTATTAGGCTCTTCTGTGCTTTGAATTGCCTGTGCCCAAAGCAGTGTGCCAGCCGGATTAAACTTTGCGATAAAAATATCCTTGTTGCCTAAAGAAGTAAAAGCAGTTGCAGGGAAAAAAGTTACCGCCCCGCCCCATGAATAGGCTCCGAAAGTTCCTGTGATATAGTAATTGCCTGAAGCATCCTGGAAAATCTGGTGCGGTTCAATTCCCCCGCTTGCATCAGCTACGTGTTTAACCCATAGCATTTCACCCGAGCGGGTATATTCAGCAATAAACATAGCAAAAGAACCTCCAGCTGTTAATGTATCAGATGGAAACCATCCTGTTCCCTGAAAAAAACCGGTAACAATAAGATTGCTGTCATTGTTCATCAATAATGCGCCCGCTTCATCATAGCCGATTCCGCCTGTGTGTTTTGCCCATTTCCAATATGGAGTTTGAGAAAATGTAGGCAAGAAAAATGCGCTAAAAATCAAAAGTGTCAGGGAAATATTTTTCATAGTAACCTCCTTGTTTTTAGATTTATACAACGAAATTAAACCATTTTACAACACATTAAACAAAAAAATACATGACAGTTGTCATGTGTTCTTATAGCTCAGGGTAATATTATTTCGACCAGATGCGTGTGTTTAGATTTAAATCATCTACAATACTCAGGCAAGCGCCAAGTTCATTGTAAAATGTTCGGATATAATCCGAATTGGTAATGCTTTCTTTAAAGGCAGGTTCAAAAAGATTTTTATTGTTTTGCAGCGCAACAAAAACTTTTGAATTTATAAAAGACAAATAAACGTTGGTGTTGTATTTTTTCTTCAGGTCAAGAATACGCTCAATCATGGAAGTACTTAGAATGTAACGTGCTTCCACCTGATCGTTGCTGTAGACCACGAATACTTTTTCAAATTCAGCATTTTCCATGTGCACCACCTCATCACGGGTAAAATTCCAGTTCTGTAATTTTTTACCAAGAAAGCCGAACAGCTTTTCTGCTGTATCAGGCAAAACAATGGTGTGTCCATGAAAGTTTTTATGAAAATCGGCAATCATAAAAAGACCTTTGAAAAAGGTAACGTAATGCACTGTTGTAGTTTTTCCGTTGCTGGTTACACGTCTTTCCTGTGTATGCAATTCCGAGAATTCAATCTGCGTTTTATCCACCATTCCACTGATATAATCTTCACCTGAATAACGGTCAGCCCGTTCAGTAAAAATTTTACTTTCATAAAAATTTTCCTTTGAAATATATCCTGACTTATTGTAAGCCAAACCCGGGTTTACAGCCTGCAGAATTTTTGTAAAAACCTTGTCTTTAAATTCACTCTTATATTTTCGGGCTGCAGAAAAATAGCCGCCAAAATAAGAAGCGGCAGCAAGAATTCCTCCAACAATAATTACAGCCGGATGCCTTACAAACAATAAAACAACAACAGTTGCAACAGCGATTACAATGGTTATGTTAAGCCATTTTTTAGCGCTTTTATATTGTTGTTGACGTGCTAATTCCAACTCTTCCAGTTGAGGAAGAAGTTCGGAAAAAATTTGTTCAAAGGGTTTCATTTGCGGTTCGTCATTGCGAGGGAGGTCCCGATAGCTATCGGGAGACCGAAGCAATCTACTTCAAATTTGAGATTGCTTCGCTAACGCTCGCAATGACGGAGAATTACTTCTTAAACATCTCCCCAACATTCACATTCTCGCGCTCGCCTTCAGGTATTTCAAACGATGCTTTGCGTTTGTAGCCCAACATACTTGCAACAAGATTGGATGGAAACATTTCCACTCCGTTGTTGTAGTCAAACACCGAAGCATTGAAAGCTCTGCGGGAAGCAGAAATCTGTTCTTCCACTTCATTCAAAGCAGCTTGTAATTGCAGAAAATTAGTGTTTGCTTTCAGGTCAGGATAATTTTCAACGGCAATTTTTACTTGTCCTAACGCAGAACCTAATTTGTTTTCTAAGTCAAAACGCTCCGTGCTGTTTTCCGGTGCTTTCATTACCGAGTTGCGCAGTTCTGTAATTTTGGTGAGTAACCCACTTTCGTGTTGCATGTATTGCTTCACTGACTCAATTAAATTCGGAATCAAATCTCTGCGTTTTTTCAGCATCACATCAATGCTGCTAAATGCATATTCTACATTGTTTTTCTTTGAAATTAATCCATTGTAAATAACAATGAAAATCAGGATAGGCACTAAAATAAGTGCGGCAATAATTAGAAGTCCCATGGTTTTATTTTTTGGTTTGTTTGTTCAAATGTAAAAAAAATTACGAAAGACTATTTTTCAAGTCTTCAATTAAATCTTCCGCATCTTCAATTCCTATACTCAAGCGTATCAGCGAATCAACAACTCCTGTTTTTTCGCGCTCCTTTTTTGGAATGGAGGCATGCGTCATTGTTGCCGGATGTCCTATCAACGACTCAACACCTCCCAACGATTCGGCAAGTGAAAATAATTTTGTTCCCGACAAAATTTTTGTTGCTGCTTCAATGCTGTTATCTTTCAGGGTGAAGGAGACCATTCCTCCGAAACCACACATTTGTTTTTTTGCAACGGCATGTCCGGGATGAGTTGGAAAACCCGGCCAATACACTTTATCAACTTTAGGCTGTTTCACTAACCAGTTTGCAATAATTTCACCGTTCTCACAATGACGTTGCATGCGTAGATGCAATGTTTTTATTCCGCGCAAAACCAAAAAGCAATCTTGCGGACCGGGAACTGCACCGCAAGAATTCTGAATAAACGCAAGGCGTTGCGCCAGTTCATCATCGTTTACGCAAAGTGCTCCCATCACTACATCTGAGTGTCCGCCCAGATATTTTGTAACACTGTGCATCACAATGTCAGCGCCTAAACTCAGTGGCGTTTGGAGATAAGGTGTTGCAAATGTATTGTCAACCGCTAACAGGATGTTATGTTTTTTTGCCAATGCAGAATAGGCTGCAATATCAATCACATTCAGCATAGGATTGGTTGGAGTTTCAACCCAGAATAGTTTGGTGTTTTTGTTCACTAACTTTTCTGCCGTTGAAATATCCTGCATGGGAACAAAATGAAATTTGATTCCATATTGCTCAAATATTTTTGTGAAGATGCGGTAACTGCCACCATACAAATCATTGCATGAAATTACCTCATCACCGGGCTTCAGTAATTTCACAACGCAGTCAATAGCACCCATTCCACTACTGAAACACAAACCATGTTTTGCATTTTCCAATGCCGCCAGATTTTTCTGCAATGCAGTGCGTGTTGGATTTTGCGTACGCGAATATTCATAGCCTTTGTGGTCGCCCGGAGCTGCCTGCACATAGGTTGAGGTTTGATAAATAGGAGTCATAATAGCTCCTGTTGTCGGGTCGGGTTCTATTCCCGCGTGTATTGCTTTAGTTGCGAATTTCATTTGCGTCTTTTATAAAGTCGGACAAAAGTAAAATAAAAAAAGCCGCTCAAACGAACGGCTTTCTTATTAGCACTCTGCTCCTCTCCCCCAAAAGGGGAGAGGCCGGGAGAGGGGGTTACTGCACCACCAACCTCGTGCTATTCCTTCTGTCTTTAAACGCCAGTTCAACCACATAAACTCCGCGCTCAAATTTAGTTGCGGGAATTTCAAAACGTGTTCCTGTTGCATTAGCTGCTGCAAAAACATTGCGTCCGGTAATGTCATAAACAGTAACGTTGAATTGTTCGTTATCAGGATTTGTGAAAAACAAAGTAGCATTGTCTTTCGCAGGGTTCGGATACAAAATAATCTCCAGCGGCACAGAAGTGTTCAACTCTGAATTGTTTGCAAAAGCAGGCGCTTCGGGAGCAAATGGTCCTGTGCTTTCGTTGAAATCTTTTGTATAGCGGTCAACATTATTTTGCATTTGTTCAAAGCCCGTTGCAAAATTGTAAGCCACAGAAATCTTTTTGATTGCTCCCGCTTTAAATTCAAACGGACCAACTAACCCTAATCCGCGTCTGTCGCCCGGAATATTCTCCAATGACCTTTCATTCCAACCGGTTTTTGTCAACGGATCTCCATCATACATAAAGGCGCAACGTTCTGTTCCTCCTTTGGCAATGCCACCTTTTGTAATCATCATTCCGTCTCTCCAGTATCCATTCAGGTAGTGATAATAATCTTCAGGGAAATACGCATTACCAGTCAGAGTCCAGTCATTATTATAGGTCATATAACTGTTAAACGCCTCTGTCAATAAAGTAACCGACATGAACGGGGTTTGTGTTCTTCCAAACAGTTCCGCATCTTTGCTTTCATCTGCATTGTAACCATAATAGGTGTTGCGTTTTACATCAACACCGGCATACTCATCATACACATTGCTGCCCAAATCAATGTCGGTAAACACACCCAGTTTTGCATCAGTATAATCAAAACCTGAACGGTTGATAATGGTGAAATCAACAAACACTGTATTGTCATACGTTTTGTTATTGGAATCAAACGCATACGAAAGTCCTATTACTTCCACTCCCATTTTATTGGTTCCTGATTCGCTGTGGTCACCGCGATGGTCGTTAAAAATAAACAGCACCGCTTCATCCCCTTTTATGGAAGGATAATCACCGTTTTGCGGGTCATAAATTCCATTGCCGTTTGCATCTGCAAAAGGAGCAAGGTTAGGCGATTGTCCTTTTTCAATATCACCTGAAGCAGGCCAGTTGGCAATTACTTCGGGCATCATATACTCAGAGTTGGAGAAATTGGCAATATGGTTTTTTACTTCTTCTTTAGTTATTTTCCACACGCGATTCCATTTCTCATCTTCGTTAGCCGAATAAAATTCTTCTTTCATTACAGGTCCGGCAAAAATGTCGGTTCCCCATTGTCCGAACGTAGGAGCGTAAATATGATACTTGTTGGTTTCCTTACCACCCATCCAGATGCCGGCAATGTGAATGGCGTGTTTGCCATCCGTGTTTTTAATTTCAAAACCCTTCTTTTCATTGTCGGGGGCATCTATCATATTGCCGAACAGACGACCGTTGGCATTGATAGTTGCGCGGATGTTGTTGATGTCAATAACATCGGAGTTAACTGTTGTTTGCGCTGTTGCGGAAAATCCTGCAAGCAGTAATGCAAATGCTGATGATTTTAGTAGTGTGTAGTTCATAGTATTTGATTTTTAAAACGTGAATAAAATTAAGCAAAAAAATTCTTAGTATCAAAATTGATTGTTAAAAAGTGTTAAAAACAATGACTAGATGCAGGGTTGTGGAATATTCCATAAATTGCACCTTAACATTTAATGAAGGCACAAATCGTTTGTCTGTTTTTTCTTTTTATAGTTACTGCTGCAAAAGCTCAGGAACAAGATACGCTTTGGTTAAAACTACATGCCGACACTATCCGCTATAAAACAGCCAAAGAAGTGAAAGACCCCAAACCTCTGCAAAAGAAAGTAAGACCTAAGCCAATGGAGTTGAAGCGCAACACCATTTCATTTAATGTGCTTGACCTGATGCTGAAAAACATTTCACTAAGCGTTGACTTTGTTCCCGGTGGCGGAAAAGTAGGTCTTACTATGCCACTTAGTTTTTACAGTCCCATGGGAAAAGCAATTGAGAACTTTAACAGCAGCGATATGGGAAAATACCGCAAAGAACTTGCATCGTATATCCGTGCCGGGTTTGACCTTAACTATTATCCTATAGGGCAGAAGAAATATACTCCCGTTACAGGAGTTTCAATACAAGGTGCTTACATGAAACGTGATGTGGATGTGCAGGTAGATGAAAACAAAGGTGTTTATCAGGGCCTGTATTTTTATTTCATGGGTAAAGCCGGTGTGCAGTGTACGTACTGGAACCGTTTCACGCTTTCCTTTATTGTTCATGCAGGAGTAAAAACTCCCGATGTGCAGACCTGGCATTTCGCCATGCTGGGTAATGTTGGCGTTGGGGTGAGGTTTTAAATTTAGTTCACGGTATCGCTTTTATAGCGCTCAACAACAACTGCCAGTGCTTTTGCTTTTTCAAGAATGGCCAACACCAAAGCGCGGGGTATTTCTTTTTCTTTCATACTTATCATAACATCGTATTCCCTATCATGTATTTCACGGATAAGTATTCCATAATCGGGACTGAACCAGGTAGTGCCGGTATTAACAGGCATGTGCCCGTGGCGTGAAGAGCAAAGGGGATCATAGCAATTGTAATCAAGGTGTTTGTAAACGGTGTAGTCTTTACCGTTAACGGAATAAACTTCTTTTGTCGAATAATAAGTATCCGGATCAAACATCAAAAGCCAGTCTAATAATGTATCCTTTTTTGCTTTGTTGAGTTCTGCTTTTTCATAAGGCACCCGGGCATTCAGATCCCAACCCATCGCGCTTTTACCTTTTATATCAAATTCTTTACTGCCCTTGTTGATGGTATAGTTTGCATACTTAGAATAGCCGGCTGACAAGCCTTTCGCATAATTAATATAGGTGGCGCACTTTACATCCGTAAAGGTTTGTGCAATGCTGCTGCTCAGGAGCAAAAAGAAAGCGGGAAGAAGTAAAGATGTTTTCATTAGTGGAAATAATAGGTGTTGGCGTACCTCTGATGAATAAAAGGGAGAGATTCCATAAATTCTCATCAATGAACTATTTCTTTCCCTCCACAAAATACATCTCTACCTCACCCTTTCCTTTTGCCTTTATTTTTCCGCGCGATGTGCATTTGAATTTCTTTTTCACCAACTCATACGTTGCTCCTGAAATATTTATTTTTCCGGCTTCACCGCTGCTTTCCATGCGTGATGCGGTGTTTACAGTATCGCCCCAGATATCATAAGCGAATTTTTTGGTACCCACAACTCCGGCAACTACAGGCCCGGTATGTATTCCAATGCGCACCTCAAAAAATGATTGCTTCTTTTTTTCTCTTTCTTTTTTCAGTTTTTTTAGAAACTCCAGCATTTCAAATGCACCGTTAATCACATCAACAGCATTGGTTTTGTTGGGTGTTGGTAATCCTCCCGCACACATGTATGAGTCGCCAATTGTTTTTATTTTTTCAACATTGTGTTTTGGTAAAATGCGGTCAAATGCGCTGAAAATCATGTCCAGTTCACTTACCAGTTTTTCTGCTGATAATTTTTCTGCCTGCTCGGTAAACCCTTTAAAATCTGTAAACAGCACGGTTACTATTTTATATTTGCGCGGAGCAACACGTGAATTTTTTTTCAATTCTTCCGCAACTTCATGCGGAAGAATGTTCAACAACAATTCATCTGATTTCCTTTTTTCTTCAGTAATCAGTTTACTTTGTTTCTCAATTTTCTGATTTTTCTTTTTCAGCTCTACGTTACGCAGTTTAAAAATTTCTGCTTCATTGCGGCTCTTCTCCGTTTCATATCCTGTAACTAATTCATTCAAACGGTTGCGCGCTTCCTGACTGAATAATTCATCATGCAGCTGAAAAAACTTTAAATGATTTTTGTAAGCT